>CAZDNQ010000759.1:0-2597 GCA_964506605.1 uncultured Victivallis sp.
AATATTCCGCCATGGTTGGAAATGTCATTGGCCTTCGGCATGTCGAAGGTCGGCCAGTTGATGAATCCGTTCACATGAGGAATCAGTGCATCTGTAAGTTCCTTAGTATAATCGGCGTGTTCCTTTTCGCTCCTGAACGGGAGTTCGCAGAGGAACTTCGATGTTCCGCCGCCGTACCAGCCGAATTCCTGGACGACAACGGGCTTACCGTAATGATCCATCCTGGCATTGCCGATGCATGAGCTCAGCCAGTATTTCATAGGTTCACCGCCATCGAGCGGGTCGCCACGTCCATCTGGAACAGCCTGCCATGCGGGATACGGATGGAACGTGACGAAATCAAAGAGATCATGCAAGGCACGGTTATGGAATCCGTTCGCGAGCCAGAGGTCCTGGTCGGGAGAAAGCCAGGTGTTGTTGCCGGACACGATCATCTGTCCGGGTGCGGCAGCACGTATCGCGTCGCACTGGCGTTTGCACCAGTCGTATCCGCGGTCGTTCAGATAATTGCGGAAGTCGCAGGCGCAGAGGTCGAAGGGTTTCTCAATAAATTTCACCGAGCCGGGAACGTCCTTGAACTTTGCGAACTTCGCGGAATACGCCTTGTTCATCGCGGCAACTGTTCCATATTTCTTCTCGAGCCACTGCGGCCAGCGGTCCTTCAGCATCATATCGACCTTGTTGGCATTCACCTTGTCAGGGGCGACCATGTGCGCCTGATTGTCGAAGAGCAGTTCGTTCCTGAGATCCCAGGCCCATATTGCGGGATGATCCTTGTAGTGTCCGGCGAAGGCGTCCCAGAAACGGCAGTCGTTGTCCAGGGCCTTTCCAGAATCGGCGAGTATCGGCATGTCGAACCAGTCATTGCCGCCGAGGTATCCTCCGACGGGCATCAGGTATATTCCATGTTTTTCCGCGAGACGGATGAAAGCGTCCCAGTTCTTCATGCCTTTTGCCTTCAGACCTTTCTTCGGATCGAAGACCTGGTTGACGCCGATCGCCTGGCGCAGGCAGTTGAGACCGAGTTCAGCCATGATTCCGAACCTGCGGTCGCAGTCATCCGCATCAAATTTCTGGAACAGCGTGCCCTGTCCGGGATGCTGGTCGTCGAGCATGTTCCCGCCAATGGGCGTTATGAATTTCCCGGTTTCTTCCAGTTCAAAGTTCCATCTGTCCGCTGCAACTCTTATTTTCTTCATATTTCATCCCTGTTTTTGTATTCCGCCATTGACAAGACGGCATAAATCTGATATAATGTTATCACAAGCATCAATTGATACGATAACAATAATAATTCAAGCGCCATGAGGAACAAATTTACATTGATCGAATTGCTTGTGGCCGTGCCCGGCGTAGCTAACATGCGTCTGCATGGAGCGAAGACGAGAGTAATTCGAACAGCTTTTACGCTGATCGAATTACTCGTGGTTATTGCGATCATCGCAATACTCGCCGCCCTGCTCCTCCCCGCGCTCAGGAATGCGAAGGAGCAGGCGAACAGGATCTCCTGCTGTTCGAATGTAAAGCAGCTTACGCTGGGGACGATAACATATACGATAGACTTCGATGACATCATCATGCCGATGGGGAAATACGGCCAGATGTCGAGGGGCCAGGTCAACAACGAGTCCAGCGGATCCTTCTACGCCTTCTATGGAGACTATATGAAGGGCAACCTCTATGCGAAATCAGATTTCCTGTCAAGCGTCCGCTTCTCTCTTGCCGAGGTGTTCATATGTCCGTCCAACCGCAGATCCGACAACGGGAGGATTCCCTATATGCAGTGCGCAGGTTCGTCCTACGACAGGCCTTTCAAACTTGGCAGGCTCTGCACTGTTGCGGCGGGATGGGTGCCTGACAAGACGCCTGCGCTCTGGGCCGACAGGTGCAACAGGGTGGAATATGCCGGAGTGCAGACGGGCGGATTCACCGAGACAAACCACGACAAGGGCAAGGCGCCTCCAAAGGGCGGGAATGTCGGATCAGCGGACGGCTCCTCCTGCTGGTTCTCCTACAAGTCCGGGAACGACGTACATGACAACACTCAGCAGCAATATGTGGCCAACGGAAGCAATCTCGGCGGTGACTATGTCGTGCCGTCAAATTCGATATGGCCACACTGCGATCCGAACGGCAACCTCTCCCTCTCCTACGGATACTACATGGTGACCGGCGGAGTCGCCAGGGCCCTCGAGCCGGCGTTCTAACCGGCACCATCCGGCTGCCGTCCTTATCATTCCGGAAAATTAAAACATTGTTGCCTTGCGACCTTGCATTGGAAACGTCCTGATATAATGTTATCTTTATTAATATTTATTACGATAACATTAATGGAAGGAATCGCCTCATGAAACATGGGCTGCAGGTCCTAAGGATCTTCTTATTCGCTGCGACTTTCGCAATTTCCGCCATCCAAGCAGAAGCCCTCCAGACCGACAACCACGGCATACACGCGGTTCCGGCTCCCGGCAATGTCGTAATCGACGGAAAACTAAATGACTGGGATCTGTCCGGCCAGATTCTGATGTGCTACGACGTCCTTTCGCTGAAGGACATCTATTCCGGACGCATCGCCATGATGTATGATGCTGACAATC
>CAZDNQ010000760.1:0-2592 GCA_964506605.1 uncultured Victivallis sp.
ATTTCTCATAGTAGTCCTTGTCGGGAATCAGTTTCGGGTCGACCTCGGCATTGCCTTCGGCCTTCTCAAGCATGAAGTCGCCGCACTTGCTGTTCAGCTGCTGGAGCTCCTCAGGCTTCCACAGGAGAAGGTTCTTCTTGTCGGCATCCATGAACTTGTAATAACCACCCTGGCAGAGGAAGAAGACATTGTTCTTCATCACAGTATCCTCATTCCCGAAAGTATTGCTTACCGCGAAACCCGCCTCCCCGTCCTCAGTCTGTGCAAACGCAAAGATATTGTTTTCAATTATGGTCTTCCCCTTGCTTCCTATGAACAGGCACATCCCGCCGCCCTTGCTCGGCTGGAACCAGCAGAACGCTATCGTGTTGTTAGTGATCCTGATGACGCTGTCAGGCTGCGCCGAGCGCGTCGACACCGCGCAATAAAATGTATTGAGGATGAAATTGTTGCTGACCTCGTTTTCAGCGCCCTGCCAGGTAGATGCAATGCCTTCGCCGTACGGGTTGATGAGGATGCAGTTCCTGATCTTGATGTTCCTGCCATTGGTCTTGAGCAGCGCACCGTTCCAGGAATCCTTGGCGTTTATCTTGCCATCTTCATAATAAGAGTTCCTAGACGCGGAATTGAGCACGAAGCCATCGATGACCAGTCCGCCATGGTCGGCACCCTGCTTGCCTTCGATGATGCCATCGCCGAGTCCGGTGAAGTCACCCTTGTAGTCCTTCGCCCTCTCGAGGATTGTCAGGTTCCTGAAGGGATCACGCGAGGAGAAATTCTGGTCATATCCGCCAATGAGCGTAAGATTCGGCGTCTTGATCGTGAAATTGCCGCAGCCCGCCTTCCCGTTGTATGTTCCGGCGGCGACATGGATCATGTCTCCGCGCTTCGCACCGTCGACCGCCTGCCAGAGATCCCCGAATGGAGATTCCTTCGCGCCATTTCCGCCTGAACCGGCTTTGACATATAGGTCCGCCGCTCCAAGAAACGACGACGCCGTGAAAAGGAATAATATCTGGGCAGTGATGATCCTTGCAAGTTTCATAATACGCCCCCCTTGTCTTGATTGTTATGAATCCGCCAAAATTACACTATATCTCCCGAAGTGCAGTTTTGAAAGTGGAAAAGTTCCATGGCAGGCAATTTGAATTTTGAGCGTATGGAAATAGATTCCTTGTCCTCTAATAAAACCAAAGGATTTATTTCTATGTCTTCTGACAAGATACCTGGAACGATGCTCGCGTGGCCGCTCTTCGGAGCCGGAATGGAGAACCTAGGCAGGGAAAACCAGCCCTGCACCGTGAAAGTCCCGGAGATCGGAGATGACGAGCTCCTCGTCAAGATCGACGCCATCGGACTGTGCTTCTCGGATGTCAAGCTGATCCGCGCCGGCAAGGACCACCCCCGCGTTGTATCACCCGATCTCGCCACACAGCCCGTGATCCCCGGACACGAGGCCGTCATGACCATAGTCAGGACTGGTGCGAAAGTCTCCGACAAGTTCAAGCCCGGGCAGCGTTTCATAATCCAGGCCGACATATATGTAAAAGGAAAAGGCTTCGCATACGGATACGCCATCGATGGCGGCATGTCTGAATACAGCAGGATCGACCAGCGCGTCCTCAACGGCGACGAAGGCTGCTATCTCCTCCCACTCGCCGATTCGATTCCAGCAGGGATAGCTGCGCTCATCGAACCGTGGACCTGCGTCATCGCAAGCTACATGATCGAGAACAGGAAGGCCCCGCAGAAAGGCGGTTCAGTGCTCATCGCCTGTGAAGAGGGCAGCACCATGGCGTATGCCCCCGGCAAGCTCCTCGCCGAAGCCAGGCCCAAGAGGATCTCAGGCATCAACCTCAGCAGGAGGACCATCGAAGTGCTCCGCAGACAGGTCCCTTCAGCCAGGATTGACATCCTCAAGTCCATCCCTGAAAAAGGCGCCTTCGACGACATCTTCATCTGCGAGGTGAACCGCCAGGATTCCGAGAAGATTGCGAAGCTCGCAAACCGCAACGGAGTCGTCAGCTTCATCGGAAATTTCCCGGACGAAGCGTGGTCGTTCGACATCGGCGGCATCCATTACAACGGCTGGTACTACCAGGGAACAAAGACAAACGTGCTGTCCGAAGCATACGACCGGAATGTCAGGAGCAGGCTCAAGAAGGGCGGTACATGCTGGCTTGTCGGAGGCGCAGGCGCAATGGGCCAGATGCACACACAGCTCGCGGTCGAATCCCCGGAAGGTCCGTCGCGCATACTCATGACCGACATGGACGATGTCAGGATAAAGCACGTCTGCGAACTCCTCGCGGACAAGATCAAGGAGAGGAACATCGAGTTCAAGACACTCAATCCCAAATCGTTCCCCTCCCCCGCCGCCTTCGAGGCTGAAGTTGCGAAGTTCGCGGAACCATCTGGCGGATTCGACGACATCGTCATGCTTGTACCGGTGATACCGGTTGTCAATTCCTCTGCGCCATTCCTGAAGAAGTTCGGGCTGATGAACATCTTCGCGGGAATCCCCGCAGGCAAGGAAGGCCTTCTCAATGTGAAGAAGATTGCACGTGACGGCGCCCGCTACATCGGTTCGAG
>CAZDNQ010000761.1:0-2585 GCA_964506605.1 uncultured Victivallis sp.
CAACATGGCGTTCATCTATTTTCACATAGACTTTAGGCTTCTTGGCATCGCCTATCTTCTTCTTGAGGTCTGCAACGACGTCCTTCAGCTCCCTTATCTCAGGCATGAGCTTCTTCGCATCCTTGCTTATCGTCTCCCCGACCTGTTCAGCAAGCTTGGCTGTAAGTGCATCGAGTGCGTCTGTGCCATCAACGCTTTTGCCCAGGACACGGCTTGTCTCCGTGCTGATAACCTTTGCTACAAGGAAAGTCTTGTCCTTCACTTTGAATATCGAACCGGTGACCAGAATCTTCGCGCCGGTCAACTGCCCTATCTGGATTGCCTGGCTTGGATTTACAGCCCCGGAAATGTTGATTTCCGCCTCCTTGAGGATCTTCTCGAGCTCCTTCCTCTCGACCATCCAAACGCTTGGATTCGTGCAGAGCTTTGCGAAAAGGATGTCGGAAACCTGGTCACCCTGCTTTTCAACCCCCGCCCCGGATTCGGTGAATGGAAGGACGGCGACCGTGTAAACTTCGGCATTAACATTCGCCGCCTCATTCTTCTTTTCTTCTGCATCCTGGGCGACCGCTGAAATTCCGACAATCAGCGCCATCATCAGCATGAGCTTCTTCATTTCTATCCCTCCATATTTAAATTTAAGGCATTAGGCAACAGGCAATAGCTTCAGAAAAACAGGCATTAGGCACAATTATGTTTGGCGTGTTGCGAAATCTTATCGATCAAGCTAACAAGCATTTTAGAAACTTCTTCACACAGACCGTCAAGTTCAATGCAATCAGTATCTTTCAGGAAAGATAATCTTCTAGATATTTCAACTTGCGTCTGGAGCTCATACAGAGAGCCAAGCGATATCTGCAAAAAACGGATATAGTCTCCAGATGAGCGTCTCCCATAACCTTCGGCAATGTTAGAGGGGATGGAAACAGCAGACCTTTTTATCTGAGAAGTTAATCCATATTCTTCGTTCTTTGGAAAAGCTTTTATCCTGTCATAAGTCTGTACAACCAACTCCATCGACCTCTGCCAGACAATCAAATCCCTGTAACTCTCAATCTTCATGCAATCCCCCTTGTCTTCATGTTTTGTTTATATTGAAAATCTTCTGTTTTTACGCTGATGCCTGTTGCTTCCTCGCTATTCCTTATTCTCTATTGCCTGCTGCCTATTGCCTGCCGCCTCTTGTTTAATCCCGGCAATTAGCTTTTCCAGCAAATATAGCGGCGTCGGGGATTTCTCGGCCTTTCCAAAGATGTCCCAGCTGCAGACTACCAGTTCCCCCTTGCCGATCTTCGCCGACATAAAAGTGAAGCCGTTCCTGTTGTCAGCCACGTTGAGCGCTGCCGCTGAATCCGACGGAGCAAGCCCAAGTGACTTTTCATTTGGAAGGGAATCGCCCCACTTCTCCGGATCGAACTTCTTGTCGAACTCGAGTATTTTCTCGTTTCTCGAGAAAAGCATATTCTTGAACGTTTCCGTCTTAAGCGGCAAGGCGCCTCCGGCAGGATTAATTATCAATATATTTGATCCGGAGGAGCAGATACCGCCTATATCCTTCTCAAGCCCGGAAAAATTGCTGAAATCAATTCCGACGACAACCAGCAGCCTCTCCTTGAAATCCGCGAAGTTCGCAACGTCCACGGTCGCCACACCGAGAGATTCGAAAAGTTTTTTCGCCGTATCGTCGCCTGACGGCGACCAGAGGCCGATCTTGTTCTTTTCGAGGACCTTTTTCCTGAATGCGAACGGATTCGGGGCGAAGAAGAACAAATTCTTCTGGAGCTTCTTGTCTCCCGACACGCACACGAGTTCGGCTGTAGCGCTGACCCCTTCCTTGATCTCGGGGAATGTGAATTTTATTTCGACGGCGCCGGTTTCCGGGACTGCGAGCTCCGCAGCCGCTATAGTCAGACCGGAATATCTGACATTCCATGAGAAGTTCCTGCCTGCCAGACCGTCTGTCCTGATATTGAGGACAATTTCCCGGTTCGCATAGAAGGACTGCGGGGAGTCATACTTGATATCGGCTGCAGAGAGGGAAATTGCAACCAGCAGCCCACAGATGACACAGACAACAGATTTCATAAATTTACCTTTCATATCAGGCAGATGCATCATTTCCGGAAATCTTTGCGAAATTATTAAAATATCGCTGTTTTTAGTTGTTTTGAAAGCAAAACCGGTTAAATCTATTGAAAATGAATACAATACTTCTACTCATTCTTATAGCATATGCGGCGGTACGGGGATTTGATTTCTTCCTGGACTTGTTCAATTACATGCACCTGAAAAAATGCGGGCATATCGTCCCTGAAGGGTTCCAGGGCAAGATCGATGAGGCGACCCTCAGGAAGACGTCCGACTATACCGTGGACAAGATACGTTTCGGATTCATCGAGACGGTCTTCGACGAGGCGCTCGTCCTGATATTTATCTTTTCCGGACTTCTCTCCTGGTACAGTTCGTTCATTGGATCGATGAATCTGAACTTCATTGTCGCCGGCATTGTCTTCTTCCTGCCGCTGACTTGTCTGAAGACAATCCTCGACATGCCGTTCGACCTCTACAGGACGTTGAAGATCGAG
>CAZDNQ010000762.1:0-2585 GCA_964506605.1 uncultured Victivallis sp.
GCCGCGTCCGGTATGCTGCCAAGCTCGAAATGCGCTATCTTCCCCCTCAGGCTGATGTTCGTGGCCCCGTCGAATATTTTCCCGTACTGACCGTAGGCGCACCATGACGAAAGCAGGGTCGCAAGCTGTTTCACCTCATCCCTGTCGTGCTGCCTGGACGGCGCAACCACCATCATCTCCTGCAATGCAGAATGCGTCGGATATTCATCCGCCTTGAAATACGTGAACGCCATGTCCCGGATCAGCTTTTCCGTGTCGTGGTCCTTTGAGAACTCGGTCATCTGCTGTTCGTTTATGGACGTCAGGAATTCCATGGTTCCCGCATCGCCCCCCGCAATCCTCCCCATCATTTCGACGTACGCGTCCGCAATCGTGCTCCCAGGCGGAAGGACATTCTCCTTTAAATGCCTCACGCAGATCGCCCGCCTTGTTATCTCCGGAAGCAGATCCTCGTGCGACTTCAGCCATTCCCCGTACGTATCCGTGTACAGCTGGTCGAGGTACTGCATCAGCTGCGAAGCCCTGAGGTTCCGCTTCTCCTCGGAGCAAGTCCCGGTCATCTTGACCAGCAGCGCCGTAGCCGTGGACAGATGGAAGGAGCTCAATGGAAGTCCGCTGGTGTCCAGATAGTTTATCGTAAAATCGCTGTCAGGATGGATCACTATCGGCTGGGAGTCCAGCGTCCGCGTATAGTTCCCGTAGCTCAGCCCCTCCTCTATGATGCAGGTGTAGCCGTAGAAGCATTCCGTCTGCGACAGCAGGTCGACCATGAACGCCGACTTTCCCGCTCCCGACATCCCGAAAAGAGCCGCATGCTGCGGCGTCCCGCCGATGAAGTTCCTTATCCCGACGAGATTGAAGCTGCCCCCGTCGTAGATCGCTTCCGCCTCTTCCAGATGTCCGGTGAATGTCGCGCTCACCGGAAGCATGTCGGCCAGATATTGGTTCTCCGCATATATCGCATGACCGGTGTATTTCCCGGATGTCCAGCCAGGCCATGTCATGAAGAAGAGGTTCATCGATGTCGTCGGGATGGAGCTTTCCCAGTAACCGGCCCCGTTCATGAGGTTGACAGCGGACTTTATCGCCGAACATTTACTGGCAAGCTCTTCCTTCGTCTGCGCCCAGGTCCTTATCACCGTAAGTACCTTGAACGGATACGTGAACCCTCCAGCCAGCGCATTCACCTTCCTGTGCTTCTTGTCCAGAGCCGTCAGCAGCGAATGCTTCTTCTCCGAATGGTAGTCCCCCGACAGCCTTTCAATCGCAGATTCCTCCCTTTTTATCTCATCCTCTATCCTCTGCGGCCATATGTCCATGGTTATCGCATAGTCAAGTATCGGAAGACCGGTCAGATGGCAGATTATCCCCGGATATGTCGTCTGCGGCCACCGGCTGACAACCAGCACCCCGTGGTAGTAGCCGTCGAAGAAGAACGAATAGTCGTTCGAGGGGTTCCGCCGACTGTTACCGTCTATTGCGGAATTCCAGCAGTTCTCCTGGATTCCAAGGTTACCGTCGAACGATGACAGCGGATCGTAGTCCGCCCTGAGCCTCTGGCAGGGGTTGAGGAATTCGGCATAGTGGAGATAATGGGCTTTGTCGTCCATCGGAACAACTTTCACCTCGGATGAGCCCAGTATGCTGTAGAGCAGATTACCCTGGTTGGTGAAAAAGACCGACAACGCATCAAGAACGTTCCCATAGTGCCTTTCAAGCTCCTCCTCCGGCATGTTCAAACTTACCTTCGCTTCAATCGGCGTTGAAAGGTAGATTTTCAGCTTCTCACGCCTCAGCCGCCTGTTGATCATCTTGTTCCAGTACCGGTTGAACCTCTCCTTCCTCGCCGAATACGTCCAGCTGTTCTCCGCGAACTCCTCCGTCATGGCGTCGTAGAGCATGAGTTCATGCCTGTAGTCCGAGTCCACCGACCACTGGAACTGGACGTTCACCGGCTTCCTTATCATGGAAAGGAAGAGCATCAGCCGGCTGTGCAGCTCGTTCTTCACGGAGTTCGACGCATTCCTGAAGTCGGGGATTTCAACCGTGTACCCCTTCGCAGCCCATCCCCGATCGTCGAGCTCGTTGAAGATGATCATGTCCCGTATGAACCAGCCATCCGGAATTTTCATCTGCCGCCTCCTGATTTTATCCTTTCATGCCCGCTTCCGTTCAGCCAGCACTCAAAGAGATCCTCCTGGTAGTGCGGAGGCTTGTTATGCTTGAACACCTTCAGGTAGGCAAGGGTGAGGATGACGGGAAGGAGCCCCATGCACATAGTGTAAGGGATTCCAATTCCCGTCACCATGAGGAGGGTGCATAGCAGTATTGATAGGATCATGCTTCCGAGAAGATAGACAAAAAGGTTCCCTGACAGTCCGAACGCCACACCTTCGGAATCTGTCGCGGAGTTTGTGTTTGTAACGATTAGGTCGGCCATTTATAAATTTCCCTTTACTTTAGAACTGCGGTGTAAGTACCGCTCCGCCAAGAGAGAACGCATAGAAGATTGCTCCGATGATGAGAGCACCGCCTGCTATCCACAGCCCGGCGATTATCGAATTGTACGCCTCAGGATCACCCTT
>CAZDNQ010000763.1:0-2583 GCA_964506605.1 uncultured Victivallis sp.
ATGATTGGGATGCCTGTCCGCAGGTGCAGGATTGCCGGTGAGACATGGGTCCTTGCCGGATGTCCGAAGAAGCTTGTCTCCACTCCTTCAAAGCTGCCCGCATGCTGGTCGGCTAGGAAACATACAGAGCTGCCGCGCCTGAGGCCCGTGAGAAGCGATTTCAACGCGCCGTTCTTGGGGCATATGGTGTGGTTGTAGCCGATACGCCTCCTGTTTATCACTTCTCCTATCCTCCTGTTGTCGAACGGACGCATCACCGTCAGCAGAGGCATCCCGGAGAGGAGCGTATACGCGAAACCCGCAAGCTCCCAGTTGCCGATGTGTGCAGTCACGATTATCGCCTGCGATGATTTTCCGGGATTGAAGAAGAGCTCCTTCGACTTCTCGGAGCCTTCGAACGTTATTATCTTTCCGATGCTGTCTGGAGTGATGAACTGACGGGTCTTGCAGAACTCGACTGCGAACTTCGCAAAATGAGAGAAGTTCCTCCTGGCAATCCGTCCTGCTTCATCGATGTCCTTCGCGACTCCTGCGTGCAGCAGGTGCTGGATCACCCTTGTCCTGTGCTTCCCGTCGAGGTGATAGGTTATCCAGGCGAATATCCTGGAAAGCGCATATGCCAGCTTGATCGGGATGTTCTTTGCAATGAAGCTGACGATCATGAACAGGGAATATTCTATAATGTCAACTGCCTGGTTCCTCTTCTTCTTCATGCTCTCATTGACCGTTGTTCATTGCTTCTATCTTGCGGAAGGACTTGAAGAGTATCCATGACAGGAGGAGCACCATCGCAACGACTACTATGGTAAAGAAATTCCTGCTGTTCAGGAATTTTCCCGGATTTGGGGTGGATCTGTAGTCAGGGTTGTCCTGCTGGGGCCCCGGCTTCACTTCGGCAAAGGTAGGATTCTTCATTTTCTCCAGGATCTCGCTTATGTCATAGGAAGGTTGCGCTGCCTCGGCACAGCCATAATAGACAGTCAGGTTGCCGGGAGAAGCTTCCTTGCTGTTGAGGATTTCTAGGAAATTGACTGTTCCATATGCCTTTACGCCTGTTATCTTGAGCGGAGGGGCGTCTCCGTTGGACACCGTGATCTTGCAATGGGTTGAACGGAGGGAGCCCAGTGATATCGAGAGATTCGTCTCCGTGTATCCGGAGACATCGATGTTTGTGAGCTTTCCGGAAAACCCAGGCAGTTCCCGCCATTCCTTTCCGTCGGAACTTGAGGCGACGCTGAAATTCCTGCTGAAGTTTGCAGAAGCGGTTTCGATGGTCACATGGTCGAGTGGCTCCCTCTTCACAGAAAAGAAGATTTCAGTCTTCCCGGGCGAATCCTTCAGGGAAAAGCCGCTGACCGGAACGTCCTGGGTCCGGTTCCTGGTCCTTACGACCTTGTCGGATTTCGTCAGATATCCTATCTCGTCAATCTTCAGATGTTCCGTGCTGATGTTTATCTTTTCGATGCGGCTGAAGTCGCCGCCGAGCCGCTTCTCGCTGACAAGCTCCATCCTAGGAGACTTCCTGTCCTCTGAAAAATTGGCGATGGTCAGGCGGAAGTACTTCATCCCTCCGGCGGTGAACCTTAAAGTGTTGTTCGAGAGCGGTGTGACCTCCGAATAATCGAAGACTGTGTGGTCTTTGCATACTGATTTCCAGGACGACATGTCCGGGCTTCCTTCAACAGTCACCTGTTTCTCGTAGTTTTTGGAAGGAGTCCTTATTGTCAGCCCTGATATAGGCCGGGGTGGAATTCCGGGAATCTCGATGCAGACTTCGATCCTGTTGTCGGCGAGTTTCTTCAGGGATATGGTCTTTGCTGCGCTATAGCAGTATTCCGGTTCCGTCTCAGATGATACGTCGGCCCTGATGACGTGGGGGACCTCCGTTCCACTGGCGTCGAGAATCCTGATGTCGTCAAACATGGCCTTTGTCGCCACGTAGATATCGCTGTCAAGCATTATCCTTATAAGGTCTGTCTTCTCTTTTACGTGCTGGACAGTTTTGAGATATTGGTACTCCTCCTTGATATCAAGTGCTGAAAGGGAGGCCGAAGCGAAGAGCAGTGCGGCGGCGGCAAGGATGTCATGTCTTCTTCCCATCTGACTCCTTCGGTTTTGATGCGGTATTGAAGGATTCGCGGAACCTCACATATATGAATGCGCCTGCGAGCACGACCAGCCCCAGGGATATGAACGCGATTATCCGGTAGAGCTGGGAGAGCCTGCTGAGATCGGAGAAGAAGACTTTGATGATGACAACTGCGAAAAGGATGAGGCCGGCATACCTGAGCGCCTTCATCTCCTTCAGTATCCCCCCGAGGACGAAGGAAAGACCGAAAAGACCCCACAGGATCGAAATGCCGCCTGCGCGGAACAGTGGCGCCTTGAAGTTCAGGAAGGTGTTCAGTTCTAGGGTCAGGTAGATGAAGAGCATCGCCAGCGCCAGGACCCCGAAGAACTTGGAGGTGTCCTTTGTCTTTCCGCCGAACAGCATGAACGCCCAGACAAATGCACCGACAACCATCAGGAAGTCGAGTGCGCGCATCGATGTCTCCTCGGCAAGCGAACTCACCGGGAACCAGA
>CAZDNQ010000764.1:0-2581 GCA_964506605.1 uncultured Victivallis sp.
GCACTACAAGCCCAGCACTTCGAAGCAGACGCTGGAGATCCTGGAGAACATAGACGGCACCGGCATTGTGGCGGCGCTGCTCAACCTCCGCAGGGTCGGCATCATATGCAAGAACTTCTTCCGCGACGACGACGAGGGCGGGATCAAGGGGAACATATGGCCGGACGGCAAGCTGCATCCGAGGTGCTCCCAGATAACTAATACGGGGAGACTGAGGACGGAGAAGCCCAACTTTTGCCATAGGACTCTGAAGAACCCATTAAAACTGAAACATAAGGCAGGTATCTAATTATGAAAAATAAAAGATTGCTCGCGATGAATGCACGACTCGGAGACGGCACCTATTGGAAGCATCCGGAATGCGTAAATTATAAAATTGCGTTCGTGGGAGTAAACAGGGCATGGATAAAGTATAAGGCTGACTTGATGAACAGACCGGTATTTCTGAAACGAGAAGCAGGAAGTTCTCGCAAAGGAGTTTTCGCTAACGCAGCTGCGCTATGGAGCACTATTTCTCTTGTAGACGAATTCTACACGGAATTCAAGGACAAGTCTGTGCCTGAACTGTTGGCTGAGATGACGCTGGAGGATTTAGTTTTATGGTTTCTTGACGACGGTTGTACGACTATGAGAAAAGGCAAGCATTGCCTTGGCCGCACATACAAACACCTTCTGTGTGTAGGGGATCTTTTGTATGACGTTCCGGATGGTATTGAAATATTTCTTGACACCATGCGTCGGCTCTTTCCAAAAATGAAAACCGTGGGAACACTGTGCAAAAACAACTCCAAAACGACAGAAAGGAATTTGGTGTGGAATGTTCCTGTGCCTATTGCCAAAACACTGATTGATCGGGCTTTATTGCTAAACATACCTGGTTTTGAAAACAAGCTTAGAACTGCCAGCATGAAGTATGATACTGCCCATCCAGGATAAAGCACATTAATACTTGTGGCATAAGTTTAAAACTGCTGACAGTATGAATTATGCCCCCGCAGCTAAATGAGATAGTCCTTGAGAGTTTTATAGCCAGGTAAATATTATCTATTCCCATTTTCCTACAGGAGTGAGTTCAAGATATCTCATCCTGCCTTTACCATCGAATTCCCATCCCCATGCGCATCCATCAACCTCAACGCTGTGAAGCACCATCCTGCCACCTTTTTCAGAATACTTTTTGATCCAGGATGCGATTTTCTCCGCTTCTTCCCAATCCCAAAATAGAGCTGGAACGGTTCCGTCTTCGTAAGGTAGTCAACATGAGTTATTTCCTAAAATTTCATGCAATGGTACGACTTCTTTCCAGGCCGGACAAAAAACGTCCTGCCTTACAGGATATCATATTGCCAAAAGAAATCATATTGAACTGGAGGGACAAGTGAAAAACAACGGCATGCAGGTTCTTTTTAAGGAATGCGATAGGAATGCAGGAAAGCTTTATCCAAAGACTGATCAGCCTAGAATTATAACCATGTCCTCAAAGGAACTTGAGGTAATTGAATCGGCAGGCCTTGGAAGGATATTCCTTTCAGCTAAGAAGCTTATGGATTATGCAAAAGCCCAGAAGATAATATTGATGCCGTCATTTCCTGCGGCAGGAACCATGGTTTCATATCTGTGCGGGATAGGCAATATAGAGCCTGTCAGGCACGGCTTCGTATCGGAAAGGTATTTGAATCCTTTAAGACCTGAGGTTATGCAAAATCCCCGTTTCCTTTGCAGTCCATCTGCAAAGGAGGAGTTGGACTCATATGTAAAAAGCTTGAATTCGGGCGGTGAATGCATGGAAATTGAAATCTGGGGGCTGGCAGGATTTGAAGCTGTCGAGAAAATTATAGACTCTATAAGAAATGACACAGGAAATGATCTGGACTTTTATTCCATTGAACCCAACGAACCGCAGGTGTTTTCGATCTTTAACACAGGAGACACTGAAGGGATATGGGAGTTCGGCCTACCTCAGCAGACGGAAACTTGCAATAAGGCCGGCGTTGAAAGCTTTGAGGACCTTATTGCGATATCAAGCCTCTGCCATCCCGGAACCGACCATCTCATTCCTGAATTCATTGAAAGGAAGAAGGGGCGGTTGAATAACAACGACCTGCATGCAGTCGCCGAACCTTTCCTGAACGAAACCTACGGCCTTATGCTTTACCAGGAGCAGATGATACGGATTTATGCGGCTCTATCTGGCTGTTCACTCGCCGAAGCGGATATAGTGCGCAAAAACATGGGAGCTAAGAAAATTAAGGCATTGGAGGCTGATAGGAACAAGTTTATCGACGGGTGCCTAAAAAAAGAAATCCCTCCTGGACGGACTGAATCCTTATGGGACTTCATGTCAAATCACTCCCCATGTTGCTTCCTGAAGCAATATTCCGCTGAAAGCGCCCTTTTTGCCTATCGGATGGCATATCTGAAAAAGTATTATCAGAACCTGTTCCTCAAGCACAAGGTTTTGAGTATTCATATGGATAGGCAGTATGAAGAATTGCTTAGGCTTGGAACATGAATCGGAAGGATATGGAGATTACATTTATATGAATTCTTTTGAATTTTTAGCCAAAGCCAGGAAATATCT
>CAZDNQ010000765.1:0-2575 GCA_964506605.1 uncultured Victivallis sp.
GCAATGTCCTTGCTGTCGGCAGGAACCATGAACAGCAATACGGAATTTCGTTCGATATGTCGCAGGAAACGTAAGCCAAGTCCTCTTCCTTCATGGGCGCCTTCAATGATTCCCGGGATATCGGCCATGACGAAAGAGCGATCGTCGCGATAGCTGACGATCCCAAGATTGGGTCGCAAAGTAGTAAAGGGGTAGTCGGCAATTTCGGGCTTTGCGGCGGAGAGTACCGAAAGCAGCGTTGACTTCCCGGCATTCGGAAATCCCACAAGCCCTACATCTGCCAGTATTTTCAGTTCAAAGATAACGTAGCCTTCCTGTCCGGGCTCTCCGGGCTGGGCGTATTTTGGCGCCTGGTTGGTGGCCGACTTGAAATGATCATTGCCAAGTCCGCCCCGGCCGCCAGCCAGCACGATGTGTTCTTCGGCATGCTGTGTAACCTCGCAGAGAATCTCTCCGGATTCATCATCCCGAATGACTGTGCCTAATGGCACCTCGATCAACTGATCCTTGCCCTGGCCGCCTGTGCGAAGTGCCGAAGATCCGGATTCGCCATCACCTGCAAAAACGTGACGCGTATAACGCAGATGCAACAAGGTCCAGAGTTGTGAATTCCCCTTAACGATGATATGCCCGCCCCGGCCGCCATCTCCCCCGTCAGGACCGCCCCTGGGATTTGTCTTGCTGCGGTGGAAATGGGCCGAACCGGCACCGCCTTTCCCTGAGCGGACAAAGATCTTGATGTAATCGACAAAATTATCGGATGGCATAGGTTGCGTAAGTTAGATAGGTGCTCAAGATTTAGGTTAAAAGAAAGACAAAAGATAAAAGGATAAAGATAAAAGATTAAAGATCAGTCGGATCGGGAGTGTTCACTGAACTGTGTCACTAGTTTTAATTCTGTCTCCAAAGAACGTGAAAAGTTGGTTTATTATCATTGGCCAATCTCTTAGGTTATTTACCCATTTTTTCTGGAAGTTAAGAGTTGCCAGATACACAAGTTTAAGCATGGCAGTATCTGAAGTAAACGCTCCTTTGGTTTTAGTGATTTTCCTGACCATTCTGTGATACCCTTCGACTGTATTAGTTGTATAGATGAGTCTTCTGATTTGTTCGGGATATTTGAAGTATTGGCTTAATCTGGACCAGTTGCTTCTCCAGCTTTTAATAACTACCGGGTATTTTTCTCCCCATTTTTGATCAAGTTCATCCAGGTAAAATTCTGCAAGTTCGAGAGTTCCGGCCTGATATACTTTTTTCAGATCTTTCATAAATTCCCTGTAATTCTTCCAGGGTATGTATTTCATGCTATTGCGGATTTGGTGAATCACACATAACTGAACCTCACTTTTAGGAAAGATATTTTCAATTGCTTCTGCAAAACCATTCAGGTTATCTATACTTGCGATGAGCATATCCTCAACTCCCCGCTGATTAAGATCATTTAGTACCTGGAGCCAGAAAGTGGCACTTTCATTATGACCAAGGTACAGACCTAGCACTTCCTTTTGCCCTTTCATATTTACCCCAAGAACTGAATAAACAGCCTTAGTTATAACCTTACCATCTTCCCGGATCTTGAAGTGGATGGCATCCATCCATACTATGGCATACAACCTCTCCAGTGGCCTGCTTTGCCATTCCCTTATTGCTGGCACTACCCGGTCTGTTATACTGTTGATTACTCCATCACTCACCGAAAGCCCATACATCTCGCTCAAATGAGTCTGTATGTCTTTATAACTCATTCCTAACCCATACAGACCCATGATCTTCTCATCCAGATCACCAGGCAGAACGGTCTGACGCTTTTCTATCGTCTGTGGCTCAAAACTCCCATTACGGTCGCGCGGGGTAAAAATCTCAATGCCCCCCAGGGAGCTTTTGAGATTTTTTTGCGTTCGGCCATTGCGCCGATTGCCCTCTTGTCCCCTGGTCGCAGATAAGTGAGAATCCAGCTCACCTTCTAACGCAGCTTCTATCACCTGCTTTATTAATGGACTAAAGATACCTCCAGATCCTGTTAATGGCTTTCCTTGTCGAATGAGCTCGGCTGCTTCCTTGCTGAACTCTTCCCAGTTGATTTTTCCTTTCATAGCTTTGTCAAATCTAAGTTTTAAATTTGACACAGTTTATTGAGCACCCTCGAATTAGCTAATTCTCAAATTCTTACTTCTCTACTTTTATCTTTTTCCTTTTATCTTTTCTCTTTGTTTCTCGCAGATTCCGCAGAAAAAAACGCAGATTTCCGCAGATGTACGTGGCTCATCAGCTAATCTGCTAATTGTTGAATTAAGCTCTGTATATCTTGTTTTTTCTTAGCAATATATGGAGAATCTAATATCCCAGCTGCCGCTTGCTCTTTCTCGTAATCTAATTCTTCTTTTTTTAAACTTGCATACAATGATTTAATATATTCTAAAGAGACCTTTGACTCTTTTCCGGCCATATTTCTTGATTTATTAAACCAATTTATGTATTCGCTTAATTTTGCCTCATTCTCTTTTTCTAATTCTTTTATGTCAATATCTTTTACGGATTCTTTTACGGCCTTTGCTCCAGCGGCAGTTGTTACAAC
>CAZDNQ010000766.1:0-2574 GCA_964506605.1 uncultured Victivallis sp.
TTACTGTCGCATACAAGTGTAAAAATGTCCGCGTCCGGAAATATGTCAAGTATCCAGCCGGAAAGGGCTGTCGCCAGCAGGAATGAAATTGTCACCACGCTCTGTCTTATGCCCCAGAACCTCCCGCTTATCTTCGCCGGCACAAGCTCGGCCATCCAGCTCTGCCACATAGGGCCGCATGCCTGTGCGATGACTGCGCTGATCGCAATGCCGGCCAGGATGATTGTGACGGCAACTGAAGGCGTATCAAAGAACAGGAGTGGTATGAATGCGGGGATGAACCACAGCACCCTGTGAATTATCGCAAGTATCCCCCACAGCTTCTTGCGGCTTGGAAGCCCCTCGATGAAAAGCGCCGAAGGAATCTGGACAACCATGGTAAGCTGCTGGATGGTTACGACAAGCCCGATTAGGACTCCGCTGCCGGTTAGGCATTCCATGAGCATCGTCAGCGGCACGCCCATGCATATCGCGCACCAGGCCATCCCAAGGAATCCTGCCACGGTGCCGACCTTGAGCCCACGACGTATATCTTCATCGCTCATCGGACGTCCGTCCAGATGGAGCTTCTGTGTTGAATGCATATCCATGAATTTTCGCAATAAGATAACCGTGTTTGCGGAAAAAACACCTGATTTGGGATTATTAGGAAGAATGGGGGCAATGCGTCAGCCTTACCTGCAAAGAACGGCTCCGTACTTTATTTGCAAGGGCGCTGGCCTTAGTGGACAAAGGCTGAGTGCCATGTCTAGACGCAGACGCGTCTGACCCGGGTTCCGAACGAGCAGATTATTTCGTATGGATGGGTTCCTTTGAGCTGGGCCCAGTTCTCGACTGTTATCGCCAGCGGACCTTCTCCACCCAGGCATGTGACCTCGTCACCGCGTTTCGCACCGGGAAGCTGGTCAAGCGAGACTATCGTGTAGTCCATTGTAACTCGCCCGAGAATGTGGCAGGGCCTCCCCCTGATAAGCACATAGCCGCGGTTTGAAAGCGCGAGCGGCATGCCATCCGCGTAGCCCGCGGACACGATGCCAACCTTCATCCTCTTCGGAAGCGTGTAGGTCCCGCCGTAGCTAATGCTGGTTCCGGCAGGAAGGTCCCGGATCGAGACAAGACGCGTCTTGAGAGTAAGAATAGATTTCAGGTTCAGCACGCGCTGCCCCTGCGAATCAAAGGAGCCATGCAGGTTGATGCCGGTACGGACATAGTTGAAAGGCGGTCTGTAGGTCACAGGGAAATTGTTGATGGCGTCGCTGTTCGCCATATGTATCTTGGTGAAGGATATGCCTTCCGCCCTGAGCTGCTCGAGAAGCCTCTGGAACTTGAACACCTGGTCCATGGTGAATTCGCTGCCGGTCATGTACGCCATAGGAAAATGGGAGTAGATGCCGGTATAGGCGATGTTCGGAAGCTTCACGGCCTTCTTAATGACCTTGTAGGCTTCGGAATCCAGGATGCCGAGACGCCCCATGCCTGTATCGATCAGGAACTGGCATTCGGCCTTTCTTCTCTGCCTTACCGCCTCGCTGCTGATGAGCTTCGCTATCTCCAGATCGGTGACAGGCATGATGAAACCGTTCTTCACCGCCTCCGGGATCTCGTCAGGAAGCACGCTCCCTATGATCTGCACGGGAAGCTTCACATCCTTCAGCAGCAGCGCCTCGTTCAACTCGGCGACTCCGAACCAGGCAGTGCCTGCGTCCGCAAGCGTCCTGGCTATGTCGTGAACGCCAAGCCCGTAGGCGTTCGCCTTCAAAACGGAAATGACCCCGCAGGGGCTGACAGTCTTCCGGATGTTCCGGAAGTTCTCCCTGAGGGTTTTAAGATTTATTTCAAGCCATACACGGCTGTTCATAAAGACACCTCCCACAAATCACACGAATTATTTCAAATTATTAAATCAAATTAAATGACGAATCTTTCATATTCCAGCTTGGGATAATGACCGAAATCCACCAGCAATCCGAGTTTATATCTGGTCGCATTCAGATAATTTAACAGCTGAGCTCTATGCTCATCAATTAATTCATCCACAGCTTTTATTTCGAGTATAATCTTATCATAGCAGATGAAATCAGGCTGATAAGTTTTTGAAAGTTTTCTGCCTTTATATTCAAGCTTTAGGCTGTGCTGGGGAATAAAAGGAAGTTTCTGCAATTCAAATTCTATTTCCAAACATTCCTGGTATACTGGTTCCAAGAAGCCGCAATCCTTATCGTTATAAACTTCAAAACATGCTCCAACAATTTTAAACGCCTCTTCTTTATATATGCATTCTTTCATAAAGCATTTGTGCTTATTCGTGTCATTAGTGGGCAATGGTTCCTTGGACTTCCGGGATTTCGCTGTACACGAACACTCCGTCCACCACCGTCGCCATCGCCTTTCCGCGGACTTCGCAGCCGTCGAACGGCGTATTCCTCGACTTCGAGAAGAACTTGCCGGCGTCTATCTTGTGCCTGGCGTCCGGATCGAAGATCGTGATGTCGGCGGCGGAACCTTCGGCAAGCCCTGTCTTCAGTCCGAGGACCTCCGCTGGCCCCACTGTAAACTTGGATATCAGCGCCGGAA
>CAZDNQ010000767.1:0-2573 GCA_964506605.1 uncultured Victivallis sp.
CGTGAGACGGTACGGTATATTGCCGTCCAGCTTATCCTTTGTAAAAGTGGTTCGACTGGATTTGATTTTGGAAGGAGGTATCCGCAGTTTGAGCGTTCTCCTGAGGACCACCTGCTCAAGGACATTCCTGTCGAGAGCAGTATCAGGAATATCCCCGAGAAGAATGAATTGCCTGAAACGATGTGCATTGTCATAAGGTTCAAGTAATTATCTCCAAGGCGCAAAATCTTCCATTGACGGTATATTATATGCAATCAATACTACTATAATCAATAAACAGGACTTTTGAAAATGATCTACAGAAAACTTGGCAGGACCGGGTTGTCGGCTTCGATTCTGGGCTTTGGTGCGATGAGGCTTCCGATGAAGGGAGAGGGTGACTCGCAGAAGGTCGACAGGGAGCTCGCAATTCCCATGATGCACCGGGCGTTCAATTCCGGTGTAAACTACATCGACACAGCAGTCGGCTACTGCAACAGCGACAGCCAGCGCGCCGTCGGCGAGGCCTTGAAAGGCTGGCGCGAGAAGATCATCCTGTCAACCAAGAACCCCTGCTATGAGCTGGACGAGAAGGCATGGTGGAGGAATCTTGAGGACAGCCTTGAACGTCTCCAGGTCCAGCATATCGACATCTACAACCACCATGGGATAAACTGGAAGAGCTGGACCGAGAAGGTCGAACCTTTCCTGTCGAAGCTGATGATGAAGGCGAAGGACCAGAAGCTTATAAGGCATATCTGCTTTTCATTCCATGATTCAAACGAGAATCTGAAGAAGCTTGTCAATACAGGCTATCCAGATGTGATCACGCTCCAGTACAATCTCCTTGACCGGAGCAACGAGGAGGGCATCGCGCTGGCGCATGAGAAGAATATTGGCATCGTAGTCATGGGGCCGGTCGGAGGCGGACGGCTTGGAGTCTCGAGCGAGGTTCTGGAGAAGCTGATACCGGGGACGAAGCGGGTTCCCGAGCTCGCGTTGCGTTTCGTGCTTTCCAATCCCAACGTCTGCATCGCGTTGTCCGGCATGAGCACGATGGCGCAGGTCGAGGAGAACATCAAGATAACATGTGACAACAAGCCCTTCTCCGACGAGGAACTGGATGTCATCGAAGACCATCTCCAGAAGCTGAAGAAGATGGCCGACCTCTACTGTACCGGCTGCAACTACTGCATGCCTTGTCCGAAGGAAGTCGCAATACCGAAGATCTTCGAACGCTACAACCGTGGCAGGGTCTACGGTCTCTGGGACAATGCGAAGAAGGCATATGCAGACATCGGGAAAGTCCAATGGGACAAGGGGGCTAAGGCCGATGCGTGCGTAGCCTGTGGTGCCTGCGAGAAAAAATGCCCGCAGAAGATCCCGATAATAAAGATGCTCGCGGAGGCGCACAAGAGGCTGTCGTGAAACAGCATGGGCCCGACGGGGAATCCGCGGTTTTTCTTGTAGAATAAATTCCAACGGTGAATTGAATATTCCTGTATTGCAGTCCAGATTACAATTGTCAAACAGACAGGAAACAACTGAATTTGGATAATGGAAGCAACAGTTCCGCCGCCGCCAGTTCCAGCTGCTCCAAAGGGCAGGACAATCTCAGCTACCTGCATGTCTTCGAGGCGATACCTTACGCGATGATCGTTGTCGATTCCGGTTATAATATCACTGCGATGAACTCTTCCGCCCGGAGCTTCCTCGGAGCTGCCGCGAACTCAGGGGCATCCGGCCTATGGGGACTGGCACCATTCCTGCTTGACAGCAGGGCTTCCGTGGAGAAGGCTATGGCGGAGGGGAAGGCGCTGACCCTCAGGAGGATCGAGTTCAAGGGGGCGGAAGGTAAGTTCATCGACATATCCGTGTGCCCTTGCGCCGTCGGCGGCGCAAAGGGTGCGGTAATCGTGATAGACGACGTCACCGAGCTCGAGAAGAAGGAGCAGTACATCAGGCGTTCGCAGAAGATGGACATCGTCGGTACGCTTGCGGCCGGTCTCTCACACGATTTCAACAACGTTGTGAACGGGATCAAGGCGACTGCGGACTCCATGAAGTTCACGCTCAGGAACCAGAAGCTGACGGCCGATGTTCTCCGCCAGCAGGTAAAGGATGATCTTGAGATAATCGAGGAGTCCGCGAAACGGGGCTCGGACATTGTCGAGCAGCTCCTTTCGATATCCAGGAGGAAGGAGCTTTCGTACGCGGAGGTCGACCTGGTGACGGCGCTGGGGAACGTTCTGAAGATATGCGGCAACACGCTGCCGAAGACGGTCGAGGTGATTGCGGAGATCCGGGCGGAGAGGGCGATGGTGAAGGCGTCGCTGACCCAGCTCGAGCAGGTCTTCCTGAACCTGTGCATCAACGCATCGCACGCAATGACCATCATGCGGAAAGAGGAGGACGACAAGGGCGGCATTCTTGCCGTATCACTTGAGAAGATATATGTTGGTCCGAACATGTGCGCCATCATACCCGACGCGAAGGAAGGCTACTACTGGCTGGTGAGCATATCTGACACCGGCGTGGGGATGACCAAGGAGATCATGGCGAGGATATTCGATCCGTTCTTCACGACCAAGGAA
>CAZDNQ010000768.1:0-2571 GCA_964506605.1 uncultured Victivallis sp.
CTGGAAAAGTAACTGCACTCGAAAAGGAAGAAAACAAGTACAAATATAATGACCGTAAGCGGTATGTACCGCCTGTTCCGAGCTATGAGGACATCCTTGTCGTCGTCCTTGCCCTTCATTACTATGAACCTTATGTACAACGTAAGCACGAGCAGGAATGCAAGCGTGGCGGTTATCATCGCCGGCGAGGTGACAAATCCCAGCATCGCCTCTATCTTCGTGTTGAACAGCGCCATGATGCTGGTGATTCCCAGGGATTTCGAGTACATCACCAGGAAAACAGTGTAGACAAATGAGAGCAGGACAAATGGCAGAGTGAGTATCAGCCGGACCCTGGTCAGCAGGAAGACCGAGGAGACCAGCCCGAAGCACAACACGAACGAGACCAGATATTCCAGCTCGTCAAAGAAAAGATATTGCACGAACGCCGGAAAGGCGACTATGATACTGTTGACATATATCTTCAGCTTCAGGCTTATATGATATCTGAAGCTTATATGTGCAAGAATGCCGTGCAGCATCCTGAAAAATCCCTTGCCGCCGGCATTCTCTTTCAATTCATTCGCATCTGGCATATATGTTGTTCCCGAGCCCTGTATCAAAATCTTGAAAATACCACCAGTGACTTTCGAATTCAACAGTCCGACGCAAGGTTTGGCAAATATGTCTTGCGAGTGTAAGTTTGCCATATAACAAGGAACAATATGGATACAGCCCAATGAAGACAATCTCTTATAGGACAAAGACCTTCGGCGCGGAGCTCGGAAAGCTCTTCAGCCGGCAGGCATGCCCCTCGGAAATTGAAAAACCAGTGCGGGAGATCATCGAAGATGTCAGGACGGCCGGCGACAGAGCCGTCTCAAAATACCTTCTGAAATTCGACTCAGCCAAGCTCAGCCCCTCCCAGTTCCGTGTAACCGATCTGGAGATCCGCGACGCGCAGCGCAAAACCGATCCGGAAACCAGGAAGGCCGTAGATACCGCAATAGGAAATGTCGCGAAATTCGCGGAAAAACGCATCCCCCGCAACTGGACCTTCTCCCCGCGCAAGGGAGTCGTCCTCGGTGAAAAATTCTCTCCTCTGGACAGGATTGGCGCCTATATCCCCGGCGGTACGGCTCCTCTGATATCAACCTCCGTGCATACCGTGGCGATTGCGAAGGCCGCAGGGGTGAAAGAGATCGTCGCCGTCACTCCACCTGGCAAGGATGGCAGGGTCAACGCAGCCCTCCTCTACGCGCTTTCAAGATCCGGGGCGACGGAAATCTACAAGCTTGGCGGTGTATATGCCATTGCCGCTCTTGCATACGGCACGGAGACCGTCAGAAAAGTCGACAAGATCGTCGGCCCCGGCAACGCCTATGTCACGACTGCCAAGAAAATCGTATACGGAGAAGTCGCCATCGACATGGTCGCAGGCCCTTCTGAAATAATGGTAATAGCAGACAAGTCATGCCGTCCGGACTTCATCGCCGCCGACATGCTCTCACAGGCCGAACATGGGAGCGGACTCGAGCAGGCCGTGCTCGTGACCGACTCCACCGCTCTAATTGAAAAAGTGAGAGGCCAGCTTGCTGTCCAGTCTGCAAAGCTCAGACGTTCAGGCCCCGTTGCAAAAGTTTTGGCCGACGGCGTATTCTTCATACATGTGAGAAACATCATGGATTCTGCGGAGATCGCAAACCGCTACGCACCTGAACATCTCGAGATTATGTGCGGCAGAGCCGAAAAAATCGCCTCAAAGATAAACGCCGCCGGCGCGATCTTCATAGGTGAATGGACTCCCGAACCTGTCGGCGACTTCGTGGCCGGCCCGAGCCATGTCCTGCCGACCGCCGGCACGGCCAGATATTTCAGCGGGCTCAGCATCGAGCAGTTCTTCAGGAGATCGAGCATCCTGAAATACGATAAGGCTTCATTCCTAAGGGAACTCCCTTATATTGCGAAATTCGCGGAAGTCGAAGGCCTGGACGCCCATGGCAGGAGCGCGACGATAAGGAAGAAGTAGATTGCCCACAAGACGTCGGCTACCGGTCGCCAGCAGGCTGGCAATGCTGCTTCAAGCCATCCGCTTCAATATTTATCAGCTTCATCATCAAGGAATTATCACAATGCCGGCACGAGGGCGCAATAAAACTGCCGCCTATTCCGTTTTACTGCTGAATTTAATCAAGCGCTGTTTTATTGAAATTGGCAAGTTTGATGTTATATTTTGCGCCCATAAAAAGAAATTTAACCCTTAATTAAGGAGAGAGAAGATGAAGAAGTTACTCGCACTGCTCGTGGTTCTCGGACTCGTAACAGGAATCGCCGTCTTTGCCGAAGGCGACAAGAAGGCCGCAAAAGGCGAGGGAAAGAAGAATGAACAGGCCGCCGAACCTGCCAAGGATCTCGAACTCACCGGCAAGGTTGTAAAAGGCGAGAAGGAAGGTTCCTTCATGCTCGAAATGACCGATGGCAAAGCCATGCTGCCCAAGAGCAAGGACGATGCAACGAATCCTGGGAAGTTCCTTGACAAGAACGTAACTATCAAGGGCAAGGGCGTCACCAAGGAGAAGGAAGGCAAGAAGA
>CAZDNQ010000769.1:0-2569 GCA_964506605.1 uncultured Victivallis sp.
CCGCACCCCTTTTCTGTGTCTGGACATGCTGGCAATCACCTCTCGCTTGAAGTCCGGCCCCAGGACCTCCGGATTGCCATGGTTGTGCTTATTTATAAACCAGATGCCGAATTCAGCTTCCTGGCTGAATTCCTTGTAGACTGGATCCTGTTCAATAATGGTGCTTATGCTCTTGGGCAGGTCCAGGATTTCGTGGCGCTCCTCCTTCTGTTCCTCGAAGACAGTTATGTTCCTGACCTGCCTGGGGTCTATGAAAATCTCCTTGTCCCTTTCGAAATAGGCTATGACGTCCGACTTGTCGAACTCGCCACGAAGCACCATCGCCCCCTTTCCCACATAGCGGATGGCGAAATACCTGGCCTCCTTAAGATCCAGGGTCCAATAGAAGCCGTCCTTGTTCTCCGGGCAGCAGCCCCTGTATATTATATTGGTGACAATGGCCGCCAATACCTGCCTTTCGGCAGGCTCCATCATGAATTCACGGTACTTTCGGCCCCTGCTGTAGATCAGGAAAGCCAATTCATGGCGGTAGCTGCCCGTGCAGGTGCTGATGACCAGACCCAGCAGCTCATAATAGGTTCTGTCATCAAGCCGGTCCATGATGCGCACGAACACCAGCAGCCATGTCGGTTGTGGAAATGAACGCATGAACCCCATCCAATCCCCGGCTTTCTGCAGGCCATAGACATAGTCCACAAAGTCCGGCCAGTACCTACAGCAAAAGTAGTGTCCAGGCGGCACCTGACACTTGCCTGGATCCTCAGAGTCCAAGATCTTCGATATAGTTGCCTTGTCCATAGCCATTTTCATCTCCTCATTTCCCCGCCCACAGCATGCATTTCCAGCTGCTGTGCCGACTTTCTTCCCCTTCGTCATAATAAATCTCCTTTTTTTCAGCAGATTCAGCTGCCGTATCTGTCAGCCCAATGGGCTAAATTTCATAAATCTTATCATATTGGCATTCAGCAAGTTTTGACAAATATCGCGCCATTCCTCTCAAGGCGGCTCATAATCGGGGCCCCATATTCACGATACTTTTCTATAAATTCAGCCCGTGTCGAGTTCATAGTTATCACATTGATACTAGGGTAATTGCACAACCTATTATCAATCAGCCCGTAGAGTTCAGCCGCCCACTGACCGCTCGGATATTTGTCAATATCATCGATTACTGCGAAAGCTGCTGAATACAGGTGGTTCTTGAAGAACCGTTCCTCCTCGGTCTTGAACCCAGTCAAATGGTTCTTGAGTTTGTCCGCGCGAGTCCAGAAATAATTCTTATGGGTAGTAACTTCCCCGGTGTTCTTCCGGTCAACAAGAAGGGGAGCTAGCACCCTGAAGACCGATACCGCCAGGAAGGTCTTGGCTGTGCCTGGAGGACCACACAGGACAAGTGTACGGTGTTTCAGTTTAACGGTCGTATCACAAATGAACCCTTCGACAGCGGTCTTCGCCTTAACTTGAATCTGGTTATCAGTCCTGTACGTCTCCAGTGATGCATCTCTCAGGACTGTCGGAACTTCTAAAACTGCTTCATGTTCCTTATAGGCGATTTCTTCTGGACTTAAGATTTGAATCATGTGCCTCCATTCCCCATTGTTTAAACTTATTAATCTGTTCTTATACGCCTTATTCTCTAAGCTTATTGGATTTGTCCCACCCGTGTTTTAGCTGCGTCTTATTCCTGTTTCTGTCGCGTTACATCCACTGTTTTATTATCTGTAGTAGGTTTATTTTTCTCGTTTTCACAACTTTCATAGTTTAAAAGAGTTATAAGTGTTCCATCTGTAACATTCTGTGTTTCAATCAGACATTCACGTTTCATATTTTTGAAGAAGGTTAGAACCTTGTTAGGTGATACATGCCAGCGCCTTGCAAGATATCTAAGGGATGTGTAGTATTGACCGCGACGGACTTCAATTGGGGTCCTGGCCCTGAAGCTGAGGTTTCTGCGTTTTATGAATTCTGCGAGCTGATATAGGTCAAGCAGAAAAAAAATGTATTCTAAATGAGCATTCTTGAAATATACAGATTTGAAGAAGGGCCTTCCTATTGGTACGTAGCCGTCCTTGCTGCCCCGGCGTGGTTCCACGTATATTGCGCCAGCTTCCTCTGCTTCATCAGAAGGAAAGTCCTCAGGATCAAAATTGATGAATTCTGGTTGGGTGTCCTCGTTGAGAGACACGCTACATCTTATTCCTTCAATGATTTCAAGATCGTAGAGGGTTTTAAAAAATCCCCGGTATTCCTCGTAGGTGCCTAAATCCAAAAGTGTCTTGTCGAAGAGTCGGACTACTGCCTTATTTTCTATCAGATCGACCGCAAGAACTGACTGGATATTCGTCTCCTTCAGAATCCTCTCAGAAACTTGAGAGGAGAAGGGAGATTCTCCATAGAAGGACACGATGAAATAAAGTTGGATATTTCTCTGGGTTGCAGCCTTTTCAAGTTTCGTTATGTCCTGATATAAAGAGCTTGAATCAGCATCGTTATATTTTTTCTCAACAATCACAACCACTGACGGCTCAATGCCTGATAACCCCTCAATGGCTTCGTCAAGACTAGCGGG
>CAZDNQ010000770.1:0-2563 GCA_964506605.1 uncultured Victivallis sp.
CTAAAAGCCCCTCCTCCACGTCCGTCAACGCAGGTCTGTTGTGCGAGGCGAGTATGAACGTCCCGACATGCGACATGAGCTCGGGAGATGACGGCAGGCCGTCCTTGAACGTCTGGTCGGGATCTATCCCGCGGATGGAATATTTCCCCGGAGCCACCTTGTAGAACGCCGTGAACTTCTCCTGGTTCTGCTCCAGGAAACGGACAAGCGGCCTGAAACTGTTCGATAGTTCAGGGAAATAGACGACTATCTCGGAATCATCCTTCACCACCTCGAACGCGATCTCCTTCGAATTGTTCAGGTATGTGATTTCCCCGGGAAGCTTTTCCAGCTGGAATTTCAGCACGTGCATCCCCTCCTTCTTGAAACTGTGCTTCACAGTTTCAACGGCGGTCCCATCCGCCAGATTCAGGGATTTCCTCTCCTTCAGCACGTTGTCCTCGAAGATGCTGAACTCCGCGGCGCGTGAAGGTCCATATCCATGCAGCGTGATCGGAATCCTCAGCTCCATCTCCTCGTCCACCCTCACCTTGTCCGGGCATCTGAACGAATCCATCCCAAGATCCTTGCATCCTTTAAGGTCTGTTCCAGTCCTCACGCAGAAGACGGGCACCTGTATGTCGGACCCCCTGAACCCCGAATAGTCGTTACCGTCGGTGACGAGGACAATTGCAGCGGTCTCCGACAGGCCGATGTCCTTGTCCACCTGCTTCACCGCCGCGGCGAAATCCGTCCCGCCTGAAACCTGGATCTTTGCGAGATCCGCAAATCTCTCCATCTTCCTGGCGTCTTCCGCAAACGAGTAGCAGCTTGTCGGATATCCTGCGAGCTTCGCAAACTTCCCATCCTTCAGGAACTCCATGGCAGCCGCATATCTTGTCTTCCCGCCTTTGCAGTCCGGACATCCCATCGACAGCGACGAGTCCACCAGGAACACGACATTCGATGTCTTCTTGTCCTCCTCCATCATGTTGAGCACAGGCGAAAGCATCATTATGATCAGGCAGAGGAAAGATGCCGTCCTCAGGATTATCAGGATATTCTTCCTCGCAGGAGTCAGGACATGTCCTGTTTTTGAGCGCATGGAAAGCACTATTGCGAAGCTCGCGGCAATGGCAATCGCGCATATCAGCCATGCCGGCACCAATGGGAAGAAGTAGAGCATCAGTTCCTACCTCCTTTGACATTGGATGCGGACGGATTGAAATACGGGATATGGCTGTCGGCGATCAGGAACTCGGACAGCGCGGCCAGGAACAGCAGTACGAGGAACAGGCCTGCAAGACTGCTCCCCTTCCTGCTCGAATCGAGCTGCTCCACCGCTGGAGAATCCGGCGAAATGACGCTGACATCGTGGGAGATCACAGTGGAGGCCATTTTAGACTGCTGCAGCATTTCCGTCCTGCTCTCCTCCGGATCGCCGTTCAGGACCGCCGCCTTGATGTCGGCGCCTTCGAATGTGACGACTCCGGGATTCCAGGTCCCCTCGAAGAGGAACTCCCTTCCCCTGACAGCTGGTATCCTCGATGTGCCGGACGAGTCTGAGACGTCGATGGAATTGGAGGATGGAAGAAGCTTGATCCTGCTCCCGCAGAGCGCGCTCTTCACATCCGGTATCCCGTTCGCGGCATAGTCCACCAGGTGCACCATCACCACCGGGAACAGTTTGAGCTCCGGCCAGTTGCAGTAGTCGTTGCGCGCCGAACAGGCGAACGAGATCCAGCGGCCCGCCCCTATTCTCCGCTCGGAGATGATCTTGCTTCCGCCGGCCGTCGCAAGAATCTTGTCAGAGGAATCAGTCCTGATGTCCTGCAGGTTTTTCCATGACACGTAGTCCAGCTGGAGGAGCTTGTTCATGACAGAAAAATCCTCGCAGAAGGCAAGTCCGCTAATCTTGAAAGGAACCTTGCCCCCGTACACGTTCCCCGCAGGGATTCCTTCCTTCTTCAGAGCATCTGTGATGGCGGCCATGCTCGCATGCGCTGTCCTGTTTCCCGGGAAGGAAACGACCGTGCCGCCCTTCCGAAGATATGAGGCGATCATCGCGGCCTGCTTTTCAGGAACGGCATCTATGTCAGCAAGAAGAAGGACATGCGTCCCGGAAAGCGTCTCAGGATTCATCTCCTTCATGATAGACGTCTGGAAGCTTATTCCTCCGGACGCGTTGCCGTCGGGATCCAGGGCGTGCCTTATGAAGAAATACGGATCTGTCTTCACGAACTCGTCCTGGTAGAGCCCCAGCACCTTTATGTTCTTCGATACCGAAACGGCGAAATACCTCCTGTTGTCCAGGCTATACAGATCGTCCTTTACGGAGATGGATCCAGAAACCATTCCTTCAGAAAGAGGAACATATAGGAATTCGCCGGAACGCTTCTCGCCAGCAGGAAGCGACAGCTCACGCGTCTCCACGCTCCTGCCATTCACCTCCAGGCTGAGCTCCGTCTTCCGCTCCGCCTTCCCGAAGTTCTCCACGTCATATTCTATCTTCATTGTCCTGCCGACCATTTTCGGACGGGAACCGGCGGACACGCGCGTCACCGAAAGATTTTCCTGGGATCCA
>CAZDNQ010000771.1:0-2562 GCA_964506605.1 uncultured Victivallis sp.
CTTTCAGATGGCAGAAAAATATCGCTCGAAGGTACTCAGGTTGGCATAAAATGTGTGCCTTAAGATTTCTCTGGCCAGAACTTCACTTCCATCCAGCGGTGTGGCGGATCTGTACAGAATCTCGCCGTCATTTAGGTCCAGATCCCAGCCACCGACAAGCAAACCAAAATTCGCTCGTGCAATCAGTTCCAACATCGCCTTACGGCGCGCTTCCGGAACATTGAAGCCAACCTCAGACTTAACGAGAATCGCCTTGCTTTTCACAACGGATATCCGCACAAGCCATCGGGCCACGCGTCCACTCATGAACAACTCAATGATACGTCTGTCTTCATCCTGCATTTTCTCTGGCTCGGAAAAGCAAAGATCTTCATCTCGCAAGAACTCACGGATTGCCTCTATCTGACGATTCATGTTGAACCTCTTTCATCTACTGAATGTATCCGCAGCCAGTCAAACTGGCTTTATCCCCCTAATCGCTTATTCGCCACACGATATTCTGTATCCCAACTCCAAGTGATGACCTTCCCATACGATCTTCACCTCACCTCTTTCCAGTGATCCATTGACATCACCTCCAACTGGTCTAAACTTCACTGACTGACAAAATCACATGAATGAATCCATCTATTTGAAAAAAGCAAAGAATGCAGCCGCACAGGCCATCTTCCGGCTAATAGCCGTGACCCGACTGATCACCTTGAAACTCTCCATATCGAGAACAGAGTCGGAGTCCAGCCAGGCAACAGTACGATTCAGATGATCCCGGACAAAATTACCGTCAATCCTGGCCAGTACCTGCGAATGAATATCCAAAACCCGGCTGTCATCCATCTGGCCCATCAGACAATGACAGTCATCATAGATGTAACGCTCGTCCATGAAGCCGACAACATCGCACTTTTCATTTTGAATACGATCCATGAGATACTCCAGACGCAGACCGGGACTTTCCGGCGATGAAATCAATGGCTCTCAGGAGCCATGGCGGCATCCAGAAGACAGCCACAGAAAAACCAGACAGCATGTTTGGTGCCATGAAACACCGGCATTCCTGACTCACCGCAGATATCCAGAAATGGTGGAGTTGCGGCCATCTTAATACTTCCTTCACTATCCAAACTCATATTAAGTCTGGCTATGGCATAAAAATCAATAGATGCAAATATCAAATTCTGACAACAACTCCATCTGGAGACACCCAATATGATCCAAAAACTGAAACAGGTGACTCTTGTCATCCAATATTCTCACCATGCAAGTCTGGATGCTGATTACTCGTTCGGCCTGTGGAGTGATGGTGTAGGATTTCTATTAACGCAGGACAAGGCCAATTATCTCTTCACCCACAGCCAATCTCATGTTCTTCAGGCTCTGGCAAAACAGGAAAAGACGTCCCCGTGTGTTCCTGGAACGTGCATGTGTTCCAGAAACAAGAAATAGTCTTCTCCGCTTGAGAATCAGATAATGACGGTTTCCTCAAGCAAAGAGCACAATAAGATCAATTATTGGACGTACAAGTGAGGTTATGAAATGAAATCCACGTAGAACGGAAGAAGGGAAGAGGTTCGCTGTGTCGAGAAGTGTCTGTGCACTCAAGGATCCTTTCAAGAACCGTATGGATGTCATCAGCACTGCTATGTAGTGTTCATTGTAACAGGGATATTATACACGATTAGTAACGTTTGTCAAGGAAAAACATACATATCCGTTCTTTTTTCTGTCCTGTACACTCGCAAAACGGAAGATCCCGAAATTACGCGACTGTAGTGCATGGAGTTAGCATCTAAGTAACTTCTGGCTGATCCATGCATAAAAATCCTGCTGTCAAAATCTGAATTGGACCGCCAAAGAAGGACATCCAATCTGTTGCCTCTGCACTTCCTGCTCCACAAGACGCAACGGTCTTTTCTCCGCTTTGAAGGTGGGCATTGCCCTGAATTTCAGGAATCGCATCCGGAGTACCCTTCATTGGTTGAAGTGTCCGCTCGGTTGGTCATTGAGTCCTTGAATTCCCGGACCTTGGCAAAGGCGCTGATGCTTTTAACGGCGCCCCGCTATTCAAGAAAAGAGTACCAGCCTCCCGAAACTTTTCTATCGCCTGGGCATACCGTTTCTCGGCTTCGCTGAGATTCCCGTTCTCCTGCATTGCCCTGGCCTCATCATACAACTTGCCTCCCAGCCTGTAATTCACATTGATCTCGGGGTTGACCCCATTTTTCTTTGCATACTGCTGGACGTTCTCCCGCATTTCGAGCGCCTCGTCCCGGATCTTCTTCAGGCTGGCTTGTGGATCTTCAGGCGGTTTGACTTTGGCAACCGACCGTGCCACTGGGGGGGCATCGGCCGGTACGGGGCGGGACGTCTTTTCCGAGGGCTTTTGTGTACTCGATGTCCGACGGGTTTCAAGGAGAGTTCCGGCAGGCCGCACGAGTTGCGGTTCTGTAGGGGACGCCTCGGCCAAAGGAGTTACCAAAGCCTGCGGGCCAGTCAAGACAGCCGCCAACTCCTGCCGTTTGGGCCCCTTGTATTTCGACAGAAAATCAAGCGCGGTTTTCCCCT
>CAZDNQ010000772.1:0-2559 GCA_964506605.1 uncultured Victivallis sp.
CCCAGCGGTATGCGCGCGAACGCGCCTGGTCATGCGTGAAGTAGGTCCAGGAATTGCCGTTGTCGCTGTAGTCTTCGCGGACGGTCCCCCACTGCCTTTCGCTGAGGTAGGGGCCCCATTTCTTCCAATTCCCCCGCCCCTCCTTATCTTCAGAGAGGCGGCTCTGTTCGGCAGTGGTGTTCATGGTCAATCCTTCCAGATGAAATCTGAAACCAGGAAACTTAAATAATTTTATCTCCTCAATTCAAGTTTTCAACCTGGGACAAGCTTATCATGCATGCCTGGAATCCAAGATCCGGCGCAACCTAATCCATAATATTGGTTTTCCGGGGTTTACGGGATAGATTAAACAAGCACGCGCCGCCATGCTTTATCCAGTTATTAAAGAGAGAGACCGGACAATTCTACAGATACAGGACAGACACACCGACTGCAACCGGCCATTGGCCGACGCATCGCTCGTCGCCTGTCCGCACTGCGACATGCTGCAGCGCATGCCGGAAATCGTGGCAGGCGCTTCGGTACGATGTCCGCGCTGCGACAAGGAGCTGTGGCGGCACCGCAAAGATTCATTCAACCGGACGTTCGCGCTGACACTTGCCGCGCTGGTTCTTTTCATAATCGCAAACACTGTCCCAATGCTCGGGCTGACCGTTGTCGGCCGCCAGGCGTTCACCACGGTGGCCGGAGGCGCCCAGCAGCTCTGGAGCAACGGCCAGCAGATAGTATCCGTGCTGGTTCTGTTCGTGGCGGTCATTTCGCCGGCGCTGCAGATCATCTTCCAGCTGCTGATCCTGGCCGGCTGCCTCCATGTACGTCCTCCCGCCTGGGTTGGAATACTGCTGCGTTTTCTCCATTTTACGCGCACCTGGAGCATGATCGAGGTGATGCTGATCGGAGTTCTGGTAGCCCTGACGAAGATTACAGACTACGCGACTGTAATACCCGGCGTGGCCCTATTCGCCCTGGGCGCCCTGGTCTTCCTGCTGGCGGCCATGCAGTCATGTTTTGATCCGCGGGAAGTGTGGGACCGGGTCGAATGGGCGGAACCGGATGCTCGACAGGCAAACTCGAAATCCGGAATCCGCGCTTCGGATTTTCAATACCGTGAAGATCATGCATAAATACGGGAATATGGCGGATATGACTACGGAGGAGACACAGTGAGCACGGCAACCACTACAGCGATGCAGGAGGGGCTGCAGACCTGCGGAGCCTGCGGCCTGCTGTCGCGTCCCCCGGCCGGAGTTGAAGAAGGACGCTGCCCCCGCTGCGACGAGGAGCTGGTCTTCCGCAAGCCGGCGAGCCTGCAGCGCACAATCGCCTACCTTGTCGCGGCGTCGATCTGCTATATTCCGGCAAACCTCCTGCCGGTTATGACCACTGTGACGAGCGCAGGCAGGGAGTCCGACACCATCATGCAGGGTGTCGTGCTGCTTTGGTCTCCTACTGGCTGGCCGCTTTCGCTGATAGTGCTCTTCGCCAGCATAATGATCCCAAGCGCGAAGATCGCAGGGCTCGCCTACCTGGTCATATCTGTCAAACGCGGTTCCATCAGGAACAACAGGCAGAGGATCCGCCTCTACCGGACAGTAGACCTTATCGGACGCTGGTCCATGGTGGATGTGTTCGTGGACACGTTCACCGTGTCGCTCATCCAGCTGCAGCCTCTCATGTCCGTCGAACCGGGACCGGGCCTGCTCTTCTTTGCGGCGGTAGTGGTGCTGACCATGATGGCGGTCGAGTCCTTCGATCCCCGTCTCATCTGGGATTCATCAAATTCACAATCATATGATAAAGAGGTAAAAAATGCCTGACAAGAACAAACCATTCCCCAAGGTCCCAGAATCCAGGATTGTCCCGAGGAAGCGCACACGTTTCTCCCTGGTCTGGGTATTTCCGCTCGTGGCTGCGGCGGCCGGAGTCTGGATTACAGTCACGAAGATCCTCAACAAGGGGCCGGAGATTACGATCGTGTTCGAGTCCGCCGAAGGGCTCGAAGCCCACAAGACCAAGGTCAACTACAATGGGCTGGACGTCGGCGTCCTCGACAGCATCCAGCTCGCGGAGGACAACAATCACATAATTGCCACCGCGCAGATCAAGCCCTCCGCAAGGGAACTTCTTGTGAAGGACACCAAGTTCTGGGTCGTGAGGCCACGGGTTTCAGGCCTTAACATCTCGGGTCTCAGCACCTTGATTTCAGGGAACTACATCGGCATGCAGCTTGGAAAGTCGGAGGAAAGGGAAACCAGATTTACCGCGCTCGATATGCCGCCGCTGACCGGCGATATACCCGGACGCGTCTTCACGCTCAAGACCCAGGCGCTTGGTTCGCTCGACACCGGAGTGCCGATATTTTTCCGGCAGCTGCAGGCCGGACAGGTTGTTTCCTACGAGCTGGACAAGGATGGAGAATTCCTGAACGTCAGGATATTCGTGCAGGCGCCATACGACAAGTATGTAACGCCGGACACGAGGTTCTGGCAGGCAAGCGGGATAGATGTTTCGCTCAATGCGAGCGGTATCCGCGTCAAGACCGAATCGATCATGTCAATG
>CAZDNQ010000773.1:0-2559 GCA_964506605.1 uncultured Victivallis sp.
AATATCGCTCAGGATGGAAGCATGGCAGCAGGCGGTATCGTCAAGGGGTTTCCCCGGAATTATCATCAATGAACCCGTGGAGCCGTTCCATGATTCATGCGCAAAGGCCTACGAGGTCTTTTTGAAGCTGGCGAAGCAGGGGCCTCTTCCGTTCACTGCAGTATTCAGCACGACCGTCCATTCCGCCAAGGGGATATTGCGCGCCATCCATGAGCGCGGCATGAAATGCCCCGGCGCCATTTCCATATTTTCCATGGGGGAGCTTTCCGATGCCCGCCTGAGCGTACCTGCGATCGCGACAATAGACACGGACAATCTTGAAAAGTACGTGGAGGACATCTATCTACGTATCCTCGGAGGCGGGCTTGACCGGAGCAGGCTCCATTATTGCCCGGGCCATCAGTTCTTCTATGGGGAATCAATTGGAAAGGCAGGAAAATGATTTCGCAGCACATCAAGATGCGAGGTGAAGACGATATGAGGAAAACAGATAATTCATTGAAGAAGGCAATCCTGCTGCTTCTCCTGATGGCGCCTGTCGTCATCCAGACGGCATATCCGCAGGAAAGGAAAAACGGGGATGCAATGCCCCTTCCCGGCGACTTCGACTGGGCGCCCCTGCTCAAGGTAGTCCGGACAGGCCCCGGGAAATTCGCTGTCGACAAGACTGCAGACGATCTCCGCAAGATGATGTCTGAAGGGAAGACCGTGACCCGTTACTATGTCGATTCCATAAACGGCAAGGACTCAAACAGCGGGCTGAACCAGGAACTTGCGCTCAAGACCATGCAGGCGGCCGCCAACAAGAATTCAGGAGACATCAACGAGATCATAGTAATACCGCCGAAAAGCCGCTTTATCTGGGGAAGCGACGCTACCGTCAATGGATTTGCGAAATCCGCGATAATCTGCACGCTTGATGGCAAGGACGTGATCTTCTACAAGGGCGCCAGACCTGTCTGGACTACGGCAGAAGCTGGAACTTATACGGCAGCAGGTCCGTCTGGTGAATCAAACACATCTATTGTCATGGATTGGTCGTCTGCAGCCAGGGCGGCCTCGCCGGATGGCGGAGGCCTTGGCTACGAACGAGCTGCAAGCGCAGCTGAGGTTGCAGGCAGGCCGGGCAGCTTTTTCCACGACACAAAGACAGGCCTGGTCACCGTTTCTCCGTTCGACAAGCGAAACCTTGTCGGAGATGAATATATAACTCCACCAGCTGCAAATGACCAGAATTGCTCTTCAATGTCGACGCCCTCCTCTGCGACAGACGGCCGATTCTACTGGGCGAGGAACTGTCATTGGGTAGGCGGATTGAATCCTCTTGGGATGAACAACAATTCACTTGCGAAGGCGCGGTCGACGCTCGTGTTTGACCATTGCGGGATGTGGGCCGGATCCATCGGCGGCAATGCATTTGCAGCAGTAGGACCTAACGATATCTATATGTTCGACTGCATAGGCGGATACAGCTACGCAGACCTCTGGAATGTCCATGGCAATGGCCTTGGCAGCGGCAGGATATTCCATGTGCGTCCGCGTTGCACTGTCCGCAATGGTTACGGCAATACTGGCCGTGACAATGTTGAAACAGGGCATGAGGACAGCCGCGGTATTACGGTCATGCCGACATATGCCAACTCCGACGGACGTGTCTACGGATACATCGACCGCTCCCGTGCACTGGTTTTTGGCGGAAGCATAGGACCTTCGATGCGGACAGACGACTTCTGCGCCAGCGTGAATTCGGGCGGTATCTCGGTCGTGGATCTCTACGAAGTCAATCTGGTTCCTTCTAAAGGCCCTTATACGCTTACAGCCGATGGCAAAGGTTCAGGCGCATCCATACGCTGCCACGGCATGGACATCACAAAGTTAAAAAGGAATGGCGCCAGGATTACCACTGAACCATGAGTTTGTTAATTGCCTGCAGTTAAAATGCAGCCTACAGTTAAACCTGAAGCCCAATAATGGAGGTGCGCAGATGAAAATAATTAAAAAAGCCTTTACCCTGATCGAACTGCTTGTCGTGATTGCGATCATCGCAATCCTCGCGGCAATGCTCCTGCCGGCGCTGAAGAATTCCAAGGACATGGCGAAGAAGATCAACTGCGTCAGCAACCTGGCGCAGATCATGAAGGCGCATATGCTATATGCCGGCGACAACAATGACTTCATGTGGTATACCGGATACGAACTGCCAAATTATGATCAATGGACAATGGCGCTCACAGGCGGCAACTTCTACAAACAAGAGAGTTATCTCTCGAGGAACTGTCTTGTCTGCCCGTCGACCAACCCAGGTGTCTACTCTGCCAGTTCCTGGACGTATGGCATGTATGCAGGCTGGCTGAACGGGGGCCTGGACTTCAACAATAAGGCGCCGACCCAGGGCAACTTCATGATCTGGGATCCGGCGGCAAGCGGCTGCAATGTGTTCTACAAGCTGTATATGTTCAAACAACCCTCCAACTTCGCGCTTGTCGCCGACACGCTGACCGCCAGCACAGGGGCGCTAGCCTCCAGGAACGAACTGCCCCTCTGGTATTTCTCACCCAT
>CAZDNQ010000774.1:0-2557 GCA_964506605.1 uncultured Victivallis sp.
AATAGACAGCATCAGCCCCGAGCGCTGCAACCGAAAAATTCGCATCAGACGATCTTGAAGAGGCGGGATCCTTCCTGAGCATCTCGGAGAAGAATCCGCATACTCCCGGAGTTTCGGCGGCATCGAAGGAGTTCCCCTTGCAGAAGCTGTAGCTGAAGACCGGGACAACCATTGTCCCCCCGGGGCCTATGACCTCCAGAATTGCCTCCTTGAACGTCCTGTAGTAGTCTTCCTGGGTGACTGCATCCTTCAACCTTCCGAAAAACCCCATGTTGCTGTGCATGAAAAGCCTGTCGTTCCTGCCGACGCCCGCCTTCTTCAGCGCTGACACGATATCTTCCTTCGAGTAGTCGTAGTTCACCGGGTCACCTTCGAATGTAATATTTCGACCAGCCCATCAATGGTTGAAAATTTCCTGTCCTGGAACTCCTCGTTTGAAAACTGTATGCTGAAATGGCCTTCCAGATCAGATATGAAAGAGATGAATTTAAGCGAATCAATGAGACCGAGCTCGAAATAGCTCCTTGATGAACATGCGCCTATCTCCTTCTCTGAAATGCTTGTGTTCTTCACAAACCAGGCGGAGAGCCAGGTGCGGATTTCATCTTTGGTGTATTGTGTTTTCATCGGTAGATGCACACCCTTGCCGGAGAACCGTCCGAGCCCAGGAATTTCATGGGCAATGCGGCTATGCTCCAGCCTTTGTAGTCTTTCACCATGTCCAAATTGGCAAGATATTCGACCATTATCACATCGTTTGAAAGAATTAGCTTATGTATCATGGAATCCTCCTTGCTGCCGAGTTTCGTCCTGCTGTCATCAGGCGAAGGCGTGTCCATGCAGAGGAGTTTCACCCCCCTTTCGACAAGATGCCTCGCCGAGTCGGCCGTGAAATACGGGTAGTTCCTGTAGAAGCCCATGTCACCCCAGCGCTTACCCCATCCAAACTTGAATATCACCCTTTCGGACAGCTTCATCTTCTTCAGGAGGGCGGGGGTCACGGCATCGTTTTCCTTCATGGATGAGAAGTCGACAATGGTCACTGGACCGATGAGCGAGTGCAGCGGGATCTGATCGATGCTCTTCCCTTTCTCGATGAAATGAAGGGGGGCGTCCATATGGGTGCCGGTATGGCTCCCCATCGTGATGCATGTCGTCCTTCTCCCTACAGTCCGTATCCGGCCCATTGCCTTCAACGACACGTCCGGATGCCATGGCGCGGGGAACCTGAGCATTCCGTCCTCTATAGGGTATGTCAGATCGACTGTTTCCAGGATTTTTGATTTTCTTGCAGGCATGTTTATTTCCTTTTGCAGACCGCCAGGTGCCAGTGATACTCATAGCCGAAGCAGTCATCATGTATAGAAGCGAATATGAAATCCTTGAAAAATGGAGAGAAGACCGCCTCGATCTCCTTTTCATCGTTGAACATTCTCAGGATCTCGCCGTCCCTGACCTTGAACGGATCGTTTCTGATGATCCTATAACCCTCCTTGCCTGCCGGCTCGCTGGTCTTGAATATGAAGCAGCTTTTCTTGGGGATGGAAAGTATCAGATATCCATCCTTCCTGAGGACCCTTGCGAATTCCCTGACATACGCATCGAAGTCAAGCACTCCCCCCATGTAGTAGCAGGCGTTCCAGGAGAGGAGGTAATCGAAGAATTCATCGCCGAACGGGATCTTGCTGTTTGAACCGACACGCACGTCGACCTGTTCGATGCCGGCCTTGCTGAGGTTTGACCTGACCTTGGCGACTATCTCCTCTGAAATCTCGACACCGAAGGTGTCAAAGCCGCATGTTTTGGCGAGAAGGAGGTTTCTTCCGTCCCCGCATCCCGCATCGCAGAATCGGCTTCCCCTGAATGCCGCCTTGTCAAGGTTCAACCTAGGGAACGAGCCTTTCAAGATCCTGATGACATATTCGCTCGGAAAGCTCATTCCTGCGTTGAGGAACAGGGAGTTCCATTCCTTCTTCGCATCATATTTGTTTTCCCCGCTCATGTTCTCCTTTATATATTTAATAAGTCGGAAAAGACCTACAAACCTATAATTTCCACGAGTTCGCCGCAAGGACCTATGGCAAAAAATATGTTGAGCAGCTTTCCGTTTACCGTGAGCTGTTCAATTTCGGTGGCCTTGAAATTCCTGCCTGTGATGAAGTCCTTCTCCTTCGCAGATGAGTTGCTCATGAACGCGATGCAGTTGAACCCCTCGTCGTCAAGGAAATACGGTCCGGCCTGCTTGTCGGACTTCAGATACATGGTGGTTGAATTTCTGCCAAGAGGGGATTTGAACTCGAGAATTGAAAGCCCTTCCTCCTCGCCGGCCTTCCTGAAACCGAAGCATTCCCAGAATTTCAGTGATTCCGGAGTATTGCATGAACTGGCCAGCAGGCTCCTGGCGATCGTTTCTGAGCCCTGGCCTGCATCCTTCGAAAGCACAGCTGCGTTCAAATCCCTGAGATATATTTTCCTGAAATGCCCTTCCGTACCGCGTTCCTCGGCCAATTCCGCCGGGACGTTTTCGAAAATCGGGGTGATGAATGATTTGTTCTTG
>CAZDNQ010000775.1:0-2553 GCA_964506605.1 uncultured Victivallis sp.
CCGGACGGGCGGTCAGCAGGATGCGAGTATCGCCTACAACAGGTGCCTTCCTGTCGGCAGGCATCAGTGGCCCGAGAAGCAACTCTACTCCATCAGCCGTCCCGTAAAGGCTGGCAGGATTGGCGTTAGTTTTTCCGGCTGGCGAATTGAAGGCCGCAGGCTGCATCACATCGGCGAACAAGTGTAGATATCCTGCATCACGGCGTAAGCGCACATCTGCAACGACCTGCTTTCCGTCCCTGATTGTGATCGCATCATAATTGCGGGGCCACCATTCCCAGTCATCTCCGTCAATTCCATCGAAACGGCCATTGGAGCATTCCCAGCTGTTGTAGGGGATGATCGTCGCCTTCGGAGACGGCGTCGTCCGCGGCATCGAGGAGGCGAGAGTGATATCTCCCTCCAGACGTGAGATCTTTCCAGGACCGATACCGACAACTTCACGCACCTGGCAGGATTCGCTGGCGCCGCAGAAGAGCAGGTACTTTCCCGTTTTTGGATCCTTTACGAACTGTCCGGAGAAGCTCTCGGCGGAGACGTAGCTGTCATCGCTCCAGCGCGGGCGTCCCTTGTCATCGGTCAGAAGCCAGCCCAGAGTAAGTCCATCGTCGGTGTAGGCGGTGTACTGGTTGGCGACATCGCAGACCACGATGACTCCGTCCTCCACGCCACATACATTATATAGGCATGTCCCATCGCCATTGGTATGGTTGGCTCCGTCGTGATGGCCCGCCCACCACTGGACCTGTCCATCCTTCACCTTTATCAGCTTGTTTTCAGAAGCACGATCCCAGAAAGCCTGGCCCTGCCCATTTCCAATGTTGACCGAGTAGTAGACGGATCCGTCGGGACCTGGGCGTGACACCGCCGCTTCACGGTTTTCGAGGATGGGTTTGAACCAGTCAGGATATGGAGTGACGGCATATGCAGTATAAACGCCTCCATCATAATCCGGGACGCCGCGTTCGTCTATGCGTGCGGGTTTCCAAGCCCCTTTGCGTCCGTAAAGAGTGAGGTCGCGTCCGAGCCAGCGCCATCCGCCGTCGGGTGAGTTGTCAGCGCTATATTCGTTCGATTGGACCAGGCCGTCGCCATTGCGGTCGGACCAGAAGGGTTTGCCCTGCTGTGCCTGGATACCTGCCGGTATCCAGCGGTTGTCTGCCCATATCCACAGGGCGGCAGGCTGGCTTCCCCTGGTATATGTGTTTTCCCCGTCGATCCAGAAATAGCGTTTCCCATTGCTGCCGGTGAAAGTGATGCCTTCGGCGAACGACGGGCTTGCGGGTGCAAGCATGAGATCCGGAACGGCAGGAGTCTCAGTGCCCGACTGGCTCATATAGTAGATAGACTCGATGTCCCATGTGAAATCCTTCGCGCTATGCGTCGGAGAAAAGCCAACATGGGTCTTCATCCAATATGGACCGACATGATAGTAAACGTTGGCGGTGTCATCGAGATCCACAACCATTCCGGAGGAGCAATACACCGGACCGCAGTAATCGCGGACCCATTTCCCGGCGGAGGTGATGCATCCAATGCGGCGCGGCGCGATATGGTCCTCTACGAACCAGAGATTCCCCTCGGCGTCAATTGTCAGGTCTGAGATGTTGCGGAATTCAAGCGGATCGTATTTGGGAACCGTAGGCGCGCGTCCATCGGCTTTGCCAAATGTTGCAATGCGGGTTCCATCGGCCTTGAACTGGGTGATCTGCTGCTTGTTCCCCTGCTCCGCCACATAGATGCGGCCTTCCCTGTCCAATGCGATGCCTGATGGTACTGTCAGACTTGAGATTAGAGGTGTAATGGCGCGGGTGCCGAGATCAAGCCGGACAACCTTGTCGCCGGAGATGGCGAGAAGATGCGTGTCGTCCTGACGGCAGAGGCGTCCCGGCAGTGACAGCGGTATGTCTGCTTCCGCCTGTCCTGTCGCAACGTCGATCACCGCCAGGCGGTTTTCCGTGGCAACGCTGATATAGGCTTTTCCTTTGACGATAGCCAGTCCGGCAAATCCCTTTTTCGGGTCGCCCAGAGTTATGCGGGCTCCGGCTTTGCCCATGGGTGCATCGCGTCCGGTGACTGCATCCATGCATACAAGCGAGAGTTCCGGGAATCCTGCGAACATGTAAGCGTGCGTCCCATCGGACGCGACTGCAGTGGCAGGTGCGTAATTGCCTGTAGAATGCGTCCATAAGACGTTTCCGGCAGCATCTATTTTCCGGAGTCCGTGCTCTCCTTCTTCACCGGCATGCAGAAGATAGACACCTCCGGCATCGGCCGAAACTCCGGCGGGTCCGCCATGAACGCCACCAATTGAACCCTTCTTGTCCGAACTTGGATATGGAGGCCGTCCGGAATTGCCGGCCGCTCCGAGGAAAAGACTGCGAACGCCGTCGAAATATCCAAGCCGCCAGTGGTATTTTCCGGCAGGCAGCGGCATGTCGCGATAACCGCGTCCGTTCCAACTGACGGTATGAGCGCCGGCGCTCATGGCTTCACCTCGCAGCGGTTCTGCGACTATCCATCCCTTATCGTCGGTGATGACCATGCTTGCCT
>CAZDNQ010000776.1:0-2548 GCA_964506605.1 uncultured Victivallis sp.
GCATTATGCCGGCAAAGTTGATCCGAACGAAACTCCGTCCACCGGCTGGGACGGCCTGGGACTCCCATACGATGTGCAGTATCCACCGCAGAAGAAACGATATATATATGACAGCGCCATCGACATCGAGGACACTTATTCCGCAATAGTGAAATACAGGCATGGCGCCTCGATGGCCTATTCCTGCAACTTCTCAACGCCGTGGGAAGGATACATCCTCGGAATCAACGGAACCAAGGGGCGTATCGAGATCGAGCACCACAGCGATCCCAATCCTACAGGAAAGACGGATGCCGCGGCGGAGAAGGGCGAAATAGTCTTCTATCCTCTCTTCGGAGGAAAACAGATAATCGAGATCCCTCCGGTTGAAGGAGGGCATGGCGGCGCCGACTTCAGGATCCAGCAGGACCTTTTTGGAAAGCAGTCGAAGGAATCAAAGGAGCTTTCACTTGTGGCGGGAAGCCATGACGGTGGAAACTCCGTTGCGGTCGGCGAGGCCGTTTGGCGCTCGATAAAGACTGGGAAGCCGGTCAAAATATCTGATATGGGTTGATATGGATGCATATGTCCGCATGCAATAATATGCTCATTGCAGTCCTATGGGGAATTGTATTTCCCATGGCGGATATCTGGGCACAGGATGAAACTGCTGACAAGGCAGTGGCTGGCGAGCTTGACAAGTTCGGCATACGAATGCTTTACAGGACGGCACCAGGTGGGCGTGAATGGTTCAACCGCTGGAACGAAGGTGCAAAGAGGACAATCACCTGGGGGCAGGATTCGGTTGATCCTGAATTCATCGTCCGCGGAAATTCCAACTGCGTAATATACGGGAAGGACGGCGACAAAGCAGGGCAGATCAAGGTTGCAGGTCCAGCGCCGCGGCTATATGTGAGAGGTTCTCCATCGGAAGATGTCCCTCCGCCTGCCGGTACCCCAAAATGGAACAATGTCGAAGTGACGTTCTATGCGAAGACGACAGATGCCGGAGCCAGGCTGGGATACGCCGGACTTGAAGCGGTCTGCAGGACAAACCATTTTCCGGACAGCGACGATCTTTCCACCAGGGGGTATGGTGGACGCATCCTCTTTGATGGCAGGATCGACATTGAAAAGGAACTTAGCCATGGGAAGAAATCAAATATCCGTTCAGCGCCTGTTTTTGTGTGGACGCAGGCCGACGGCGGCCTGCTGAGCGATGACTCCTCCCTGGAAGCCGCCAACGGCAATAGGCCTGTCTATCAGTTCCCTATGAATAAATGGATTGGCTACAAACTTGTCGCTAGGAACTGCGATAATGATTCAGCTGTGCTGGTAGAGGTTTATGTAGACAGGACAGACGGGAAAAATGGAGGTGACTGGCAGCTTGCCAAGTCCGTCAAGGACATCGCATATGATCCCGCTCGTCCAGAAGCCTACTTTTCAAAGGAGCTATGGCACGATGCCGGCGATTTCAAGAGCAAAGGATCGGCGGATCCGTCCCAGCATGGCATGCCGATCACCTCCCCCGGCCATAGCATATATCTGAGGACTGACGGAAACACCGAGCAATTTTACAGGTTCTTCAGCATCAGGGAGATTGAACCTGTGAAGAAATGACAGGCTGCCTATGGACGACCATCGCTAGAGCAGTCCCGACATCGACAGCGGAAATACCGACTTGTCCAGCAGCCTGCACAGCGCGATCGCGGCATATGACGTGCAGCGGATGTTTATCCATTTCCCGTGGCCGGCCTTGCACCAGTTGTCCATCCCGAGGAATGCGCCGTCGATCAGCTTGTCGTCGGACTTCTGCTGTACTGACATCAGATACTTTATATTCTTCTCGATGAGCTTTCTGGCACGCGTCTTTTCTGCGGAATTCGCAATCGACTCGAACGATATTAGGAATATGGGAGCGGTAGCTGAACCGACCTCGATCACTGGATTCAGATATGAGCCGTCCTTGTTGACGGTTCTTTCGAGCCAGCCGAGATACCCGGAACATCTCTGTTTGTATTCCTCCTGCTTGAAGACCTTGTATGCCTCGACAAGTGAAATCCCGCCGAAGTCGTCATTCACACGGTGCATCATCTGCCAGTCCATCGGCCATTTCCTGGCGTCGTTCAGATCGTTGTTGCCGAGTTTGTCCTTGATCGTTGTTATGAGCCCGTCCTTGGAGATGAAATGCTTTACATAATAGTTCGTCATCCTGTATGCGGCATCATAATATCTGAGGTCGAGCGTGGCCTTGTACATTTCAATCAGGTAGAGGATTGTCCCTGACTGGCAGCTCGCGATTATGTCTTCGGAGGCGCGGGCCTTCTTGTTTCCAAGATTGACTGTTGCAACAACCCAGTCGTCGATGAGAGCGTATTTAAGCATCCAGTCGGCGTAGAGCACGGCGCGCTCGAGGCAGTCGTTGTCCTTGGCATACAAGCTGTATCCGAGCATCGCCCAGGCGGCAGACAGGGCGTCGCGCGGATGCATCCACTCGGTCTGTGGTGAGACTTCCCTGATCGCGCCGAAATATGCCGGCCTGCGCTGGTCGAGGATCTGCAGCGACTTT
>CAZDNQ010000777.1:0-2546 GCA_964506605.1 uncultured Victivallis sp.
GCCGATCGGGTTGGTAATCCTGTTGATGGTTGGTCTGGATAAGGTCGTAAAACGCGCGAACAAAGACTAGGTAGTTCTAGACTCTTTAAGAGCATTCTAATCAGTCCTTGATGATAATTTAACACAAGACCTTGATGATGTGGAAAAGAGGGACTTGATTTTGAATGGAGTTCGCACAGGTATTGTACATGCCAGGAGGGGACTGGTTTCAAACCTATTGAACGGTCAGTCGTGACCGCAAAAACAAAATCGTTCGCGTTACCTTTTTGAATGACAATCGCTTTATGATCAGTTGAAATATATATGCATGAAAGGCCAAGTATGAGTATCGTAGTTATCGAAAAGCCGTTTGATGAGATGAAACTGGAAATCCAGGCAAATGTGGCGAGGTACACAGAGCTAATTGACACTTATTATGAAGACCACATTATTGAATCAACTCATTTTGTGATCTTTCTGGATGGCAAAAAATGCGGATACTACTCCGTTTTTGACCATGTCATGCTGACACAATTTGTCATCGATGGAAAGTACTTGCCCAGAGCCCAGGAATTATTCCTGGAGGTCCTTGCGATTAGTAAAGCCAAGGAAATATATTGTTCTACTTCCGATAGACTACTTTTATTGATGTCCTTGGATATACAGAAGGAAGTCGTTGTTCAGGATTATGTATTCCAGCCAGGTTTCCCTCAACCTGGCAAACCAGGATTTGGTTTGATGAAAGCAGAAGAGACTGACATTCCGGGGATTAGGAATACCGATGGCGGATTCTTCAAAAACCTGGAGAACAATATCAAGAACGGGGAACTGTTTATAGGAAGAGACGGTGAAAATATTGTTTCATATGGCATCATTGAAAAGAGCAGGTTGTTCAGCGACCTGGCAAGCATCGGTATGTTTGTCCTCGGAAACGAACGTGGAAAAGGATATGGAGCGCTGACGCTTATTAATTTAATACACCAATGTCAAGACTCGGGGATCCGACCCATTGCGGGATGCTTTGTTAAGAACCAATACTCAGTTTTTGCGCTAAAGAAAGCAGGAATGATCAGCTTCAACCGGCTGCTAAAGATAAGTGTTTAAGATGGGTATTCTCACTGACAATGTTAAATGGTTAGCATGAAATGATTCCCGTAATCGGGCAGCTTTGTGGAGGGTCTCCACTAAGTTCCTGATTTTCTTTACGCGCGACATCTATGTGGCGTTAGCTCAAAATCTTTGGAATTCCCTGACCAGAACTGGACTTCAACCTGGAGCATCAGGTATTTTCCGGATAGTCCTTTTGTGGTGCGCGAGTAAAGGGATTCTGTATAATTACTTCTGATCCAAAATACCTTATTTGGTCGTTCTACCAGGAGATTGAAAATGGACATTTGGAAGTTTTTTGATATCACCCATCGGGAGCACGTGATCTGCAACCCGACGAGTGTCGAGAAAATTGCGGAGCTCATCACGCTCCTGCGCCTGGAACCCGGCGCAAAGGTACTTGAGATCGCCACGGGGAAGGGTGAGTTCATCATCCGCCTGGCTGAACGGTACAAGATAGAAGGAACGGGGATTGATATCTCACCGTTCCATATTGCGGACGCAGAGAAAAAATGCCAGCAACGCGCTCCAGGGGCTCAACTGACCTTCCTGGAGATGGATGGGGCGAAATTTGTGCCGGAAAAGCCGGGTAGTTTTGACCTGGTGGCCTGCATTGGCGCAAGCTGGATCTATGGCGGTCACAAAGGAACACTCAAAGCCCTGCAGGAGATGGCGGCCCCCGGAGGCTGGATCGTGGTGGGGGAGCCTTACTGGCGCAAGGAACCGGAAGCAGAATATTTGGCAGCCATTGGAGAAGCCCGGGACTCGTTCGGAACGCATTACGAGAATGCGGCGGCAGGACAGGAACTTGGCCTCGAGCTGGTGTACACGCTGGTGAGCAGCCAGGATGACTGGGACAGGTATGAAGGGCTGCAGTGGTATGCGGCGGCAGCCTGGGCAGAGGAACATCCGGATGATCCTGATGTTGCAGAGGTGTTAAAGCGGGTAAGAGAGAATCGGTCGAGCTACCTGAGGTGGGGGCGGGATACATTCGGCTGGTCGATCTATGTATTCAAGAAGGATTGTGGCGAATAATTTCCATTCACCGCTTCAGGAGAGTAAAATGAATTTGGGAGCAACATTGTATCTCAAGAATAGTGTCGAGGCAGTGGAGTTCTACATGGACGCCTTTGGTATGACCTTGGGATATCATGCGAGATATGATGACGGAACTTTCCTGCATGCGGAGCTGCAAAAAGGGGAGGTGTCAATCTTCGCTGTCAGCGAAAGCAAGGACGAGGAAATCGTTCGAGCGATGTTGGCGGCGAAGCAGCCCACCATGAGCTTGGGTATCAACCTCGACGACGAAGCAGAACTCAAGCATGCTTATCAGACCCTGTCTGATGGCGGACACATCTTGAGAGAGTTGGGGGAGCTTCCGTGGAGCCCTTGTACCGCTGATGTGGTGGACAGGTACGGGGTATGTTGGTATATCTATGTTTCCCAGCATCGACCGGATG
>CAZDNQ010000778.1:0-2546 GCA_964506605.1 uncultured Victivallis sp.
ACAGGAACGGACAGGCTCTCGCCTGGACCCAGCGGTATTATGATCTGGTGATTGACGTCTATCCCGACCTCTGCAGGAGCAACAGCCAGCTTATAGGTGAGCTGAGGGAGAAGATAAAGGGGCTGGCCCCGGATGCCAGGAGGGAGAGATATTTCAGGAAGAACATCACCCCGTCCGAAATGACAGCCCTCAAGGATTACCTTGTCAAGTACCAGGGGATAAGGATAGTGCCGCGGCTTGAAAGAATCTATGTTGATTATCCGGAGGTCAGGAAAATACTCGGGAGCGTCGGCATCTACGAGGACAAGTTCTATGGTGTGGACGGTGCGGAAAAGAAATATGATCTGAATCTCAAGGGGAGCGACGGGGTCTACCGTGTGATGCTTGACAGGAACAGGGACTGGATACCGGGGACATGGAAGCTGAAGACGGAGATGCGTCCGGGCGAAGACGTGAAGCTCGAATTCTCCCTTGAAGAGATCATCAGCAGGAAAAAGAGCAGGGATGAAGGAAAAGAACTCTGAGATCTTTGCTGGAGACGGCGGAAAGATGACATTTCCGATCTTCGTGCATGGTCTTCTCTTCATCCTCGGCCTCTGGGGATGCCTTGCGATCTACAACGCGACAGTCTACGGCAACGCCCCTTTCCATTTTGCGGTGCGCCAGTTCCTCTGGCTCATCATAGGAATGATCCTGATGATCCTGTCGTCGAAACTGGATTTCAGGCATTACATAAGGTGCGCGCCATGGCTTGCCGCCGCTTTTTTCATACCTCTGATCCTTGTACTCCTCCTTGGCGTCAAGGTAAACGGCATGAAAGGATGGTTCGCCTTCGGGTCGGTGTTCATACAGCCTTCGGAGATAGCCAAACCTTTCTATGTACTCTTCCTGTGCTGGATATGCGCCAGGACCTCCGAGGGGGCTGGAAGGAACATCTTGCTGGTGCTGGCGCTCGCCGCATGGACAATTCCGGTGGCGCTGCAGCCTGATTTCGGGACGCTGGTAATCTATGTCTCCGGGCTGGCCGCCGTATATCTGATATCCGGAGGCTCTTTCCCTTTGCTGCTGCTTTCATTCCTCGCCATGCTTCCAGCCGCAATATGGGTTGCAGGAGAGAAGGCTTATATCTTCAGGCGCCTGACGGGTTTCATTGATCCTGCGGCGGATCCTTCCGGATCCGGATGGCACATCCTGCAGTTCCAGTATACGCTTGCAAGGGGAGGGCTTTTCGGGGCCGACTGGGGGAACTGCCTCTGGGCCAACTCCTATCTTCCGCTCTCATACAGCGATTCGGCGTTTGCGTCATTGACCGAGGCGATCGGTTTTGCCGGAGTGCTCCCTGTCATTTTCGGTTTTGCGCTCTTCGCATATGTCGGATTCAGGCTTGCCGAGAGGACGGAGCCAGGTATCAGGAGATTCTTCATCTGCTCCATGACATCGGTGATAGCGTTCCAGGCGTTCGTGCATATCAGTGTGAACGTGGGGCTGATGCCTCCGACCGGGATAACGCTGCCGATGTTCAGCTACGGCGGAAGCTCGCTTGTGTCGACGATGCTGGGGGCCGGACTGATACTCAGCGCTGCAGGATCGGAACCGGTGAAGAACTCGTAGAAACAAGAAATGGCGGCTGTCCCTTTCGAGATTTTTGAGTGTGAACTCTTGATATTGCACCATTTGAAACTTATTTTATTATCATGGAAGCTAACAAGTTACACGAAGTCGAAGTCAATGGCTGGGAATGGACTTTGAACGATCCGGCCATTCTTGAACCCTGGTTCCATACGTGGAAGCAGGTAGCCAAGAAGAACATGGTCAAATCGAACCGTGTCAGGGCCGTTTTCAAGGCTGAAAGCGGTGGCTCCACCTATTACGTCAAATACAACCACCCTGTCTCGCTTACTTCAAAGATACGCTACTCGTTCATTCCTAAAAGCAAGTCTGAATATCTGTCGGCGATGGAGCTCCACGCCAATGGAATACCGTCCGTGGAGATCTGCGGCTGGGGCAGGCGCGGCACCGAAAGCATGCTCATAACCAAGGAGTATGACAATTCCATGAGTGCGCGGACATTCTGGTTCGACACTGCATCAGCTGATCCGAAGCTTAAGGAGAGATTCCTTGATTCGCTGGCATTGCTGCTGAGGAATATAATGGGGGCCGGCGTCTACCATCCCGACTTTCATCTGGGGAACCTGATACTTAGGAAGGGCGATATGAGTTTCGCCCTGGTCGATCTCTTCGGGGTGCAGATGAGAGGCAGGCTTACAGATTCCCAGTTCTTCGACATGGTCAGGATCATTGGCGCGCTCAGGGGGGAGATAAGCGACAGGGAGGCCGGGGAAATCCTGCTCAAGGCCAGGCTCTCAAAGGATTTCCCTGCAGCGGACAAGCTCTGGTACAGGATATTGGCCGCCGAAGCCGAGGAAGTCGGCAAGCTCTGGGAGAAGAGGAAGCAGCAGATCATTACCGGCAAAGGCGTATACTGCAGGGTGTTCAAGAGCGCGATGGGGCAGGGGGTCAGCACCAGGAACTCAATGACCGGACAG
>CAZDNQ010000779.1:0-2544 GCA_964506605.1 uncultured Victivallis sp.
CGAGGAAGGGGCCAATGTCAAGGCAGGAGATCTGCTCTACCAGATAGATCCCGTGCTCTACCAGGCAACCTATGACAGGACAAAGGCCGAGCTCAAGAAGGCCGAATCAAGATTAATCCCCGCCAAGTCAAAGCATGAAAGGCACAAGGTCCTCATTGAATCGAAGGCCATAAGCCAGCAGGAGTTTGACAATACCGAAGCTGAGTATTTCACGGCCGAGGCCGAAATTCAGGCATGCAAGGCGGCCGTGGAGACCGCCAGGATCAACCTGGAATACACCAAGGTCGTCGCCCCTATCTCAGGGCGCATCGGCAAATCGCATGTGACAGTCGGCGCCCTTGTGACCGCCAACCACCTGCTTCCGCTTTCGATAATCCAGCAGATAGATCCCATATTCGTGGATGTGACGCAGTCCAGCGCGGACTTCCTCCGGCTCAGGAGGAGCATTCTGGAAGGTCTTGTGAAGAGCAACGGGGAAAAGGAGGCGAAGGTCAAGCTTTCCTATGAGGACGGTTCGCCCTACTCCCAGGACGGAAAGCTGCAGTTCAGGGACGTGTCGGTCGAACAGAGCACCGGCTCCTATGTCCTCCGCATCGTGTTCCCGAACCCTGACAGCGCGCTGCTACCCGGGATGTATGTCCGTGCGCTGGTCGAGGAGGGAATTGTCGAAGACGCGGTTCTAGTACCCCACCAGGCCGTGACCCGCAACATGAGGGGGGAGCCGTCAGTGATGATAGCCGACTCCGCTGACAAGGTGTTGATGCAGACGATTGCCATCGACCGCTCCATCGGAGGAAACTGGCTCGTCAAGTCCGGACTCAAGCCGGGAGACCGTGTGATAATCGAAGGAATCCAGAGGATCAGGCCTGGTATCCAGGTGAAAGTCGTCCCTTTCGATTCGAAGCAGGCAGGCCCCTCAGCCCCAACCGCCGCTCCGGCAAAGAAAAACTGAAGGAGCAAACAGATGTTGTCACAGTTTTTCATAGGCCGTCCGATATTCGCCTGGGTCATCGCGATAATGCTGATGCTGGCCGGCGTCATTTCGATATTCACCCTGCCTGTATCCCAGTATCCGACTATCGCGCTTCCTGAGATATCCGTAGATGTGTCATATCCCGGGGCTTCCGCAAAGACCATCGAGGACACCGTGACGCAGGTGATTGAGCAGAAGATGATCGGGGTCGATCATCTGTGCTACATCTCGGCGTCAAGCGATTCCTCAGGATATGCCAGCATAACCCTGACTTTCGATGCCGGCACGGATCCAGATGTCGCGCAGGTCCAGACGCAGAACAAGGTTCAGCTCGCCATGCCGATGCTCCCGCAGATCGTGCAGCAGCAGGGCATAAAGGTCACAAAGTCCACCAGAAACTTCCTGATGGTCGTCGGGTTCATCTGCGAAAACGACAGCATGAACCGCTATGATCTCACAGACTATGTCGTCGCCAACATTCAGGAGCAGATAAGCAGGGTGCAGGGCGTCGGCGAAGTAATGGTGTTCGGCGCCCAGTATGCAATGAGGATATGGCTGGATCCGGACAAGCTGAACAGCTACAATCTGACGCCCGGAGACGTCAGGCAGGCAATCAGGTCCTACAACGTGCAGGTCTCGGCCGGACAGCTCGGAGGAACTCCGGCCGTCAAGGGGCAGCGTCTCAATGCGACCATTAATGTGCAGAGCCTCCTGCAGACTCCGGAGGAATTCGGGCAGATCCTCCTTCGCACAAACAGCGACGGCTCCACTGTAAGGCTCAAGGACGTGGCAAGGATCGAGATCGGCAGCGAAAGCTATGACGCAGTCGGCAACTTCAACGGAAAACCGGCGGCGGGGCTTGCGGTCAAGATGTCAGCGGATGCGAACGCCCTCTCCACGGTTGCAGGAATAAAGAAGAGGCTGGACGAGCTCTCCAAGTTCTATCCTGATGGGATGACCATGGTCTATCCCTACGACACCACCCCCTTCGTCAGGATATCCATCGAGGAAGTCATAAAGACACTTGTCGAAGCGATCATCCTGGTCTTCCTGGTAATGTTCGTGTTCCTGCAGAATTTCCGCGCAACGATCATTCCGACGATTGCAGTCCCTGTAGTTCTCCTGGGCACATTCGCCGTGCTCAAGATGACCGGATTCTCCATAAACACCCTGACCATGTTCGCAATGGTGCTGACAATCGGGCTGCTGGTCGACGACGCCATCGTCGTCATCGAAAATGTCGAACGCCTCATGAGCGAGGAAGGGCTCTCGCCTGTTGAAGCGACCAGGAAGTCCATGAAGCAGATCACCGGCGCCCTGATAAGCATCGTCATGGTACTTACGGCCGTGTTCATACCCATGTCGTTCTTCGGCGGTTCCACCGGAATAATCTACAGGCAGTTCTCGGTGACGATAATCACATGCATGGTACTGTCGGTGATCGTCGCGCTGATATTCACGCCCGCCTTGTGCGCGACAATACTAAAGCCGGTCAGGAAGGGCCATCTTGTCTCAGAAGAGGGGTTCTTCCTTTTCAGGCCGTTCTTCAACTGGTTCAACAGCGTCTTCGG
>CAZDNQ010000780.1:0-2539 GCA_964506605.1 uncultured Victivallis sp.
GGAGGAATATGCCGATACCGCCAGGGACACCATAGGATATGTCCTGCGGGACATGTCATCTCCGGAAGGAGCGTTCTATTCCGCGGAAGATGCCGACAGCGAAGGCGAGGAGGGCAAGTTCTATGTATGGAAGTACAAGGAGCTGTTCTCCGTGCTTTCCAATGATGAAGCGCTTGCCGCCGTGAGATATTTCAATGTCGACGACGATGGCAACTATACAGATCCTGTCAACGGCGGTTCAGCGAACAACATCCTCCACCTGAGGTGTTCAATCGCACAGCTTGCCAGGGAGTTTGAAAAGACCGAGACTGAAATGAGTGAGATGATCTCGGCCATAAGATCGAAGCTTCTCGCAAAAAGGTCGAAAAGAACCAGGCCTCTGCGCGACAGCAAGATCCTGGCCGATTGGAACGGGCTCATGATCGCCGCAGTTGCGAAGTTCGCAGGAGTTTTGGATTCGGAGGAACATCTGAAGGCGGCGTCGCGGGCGGCTGACTTCATCCTCGGGAAGATGATGGACGGCAATGGACGGCTTAATCACTGCTGCATCGACGGTGAGCTCTCGGTCGCAGGCCAGCTTGACGACTATGCGTTCATGATCTGGGGGCTGCTTGAGCTTTACGAGGCGGGTTTCGACGTGAAATATCTGAAGGCTGCGATCAGTCTCTCCAGAATACTTGAAGAGGATTTCGCCGACAAGGACGGTGCATATTTCATGACGTCTGAAAACCATGAGCAGCTCATCTTCAGGCCAAAGGTGAATTTCGACGGAGCCCTTCCATCCGGGAATTCAGTGCACATGATGAACCTGCTCAGGCTCTCAGCGCTGACCGGGGATGTCGCCTATGAGGAAGCCGCTTCCAAAGTCCTGAAATCCGTCGCCGAACTACTGAACCGCTACCATGGGAGCTTTACAAGTTATCTGAGCGCCGTGCTTTTTTCTGAGAACTCCACGGAGATCGTGGTTGCAGGTGGAAAAGATGATGCCTGTGCTGCGAAGTTCGCAGGCGAGATCCGGAAGGCGTACCAGCCTTTCAAGTCGCTCATGCTCGCATCGGGCGGCAAGGATCTTGCGGAATTCGCGAAGGACTATAAGCCGGTGGACGGCAGGACTGCGATCTATGTCTGCAGGAACAGGAGATGTGAACGGCCTGTAACGGATGTAGAAGAGGCGTTGAAGATGATCCTGTAGTTTACTTCCCGCAGCACTTCTTATACTTCTTGCCGCTGCCGCATGGGCATTGGTCGTTCCTGCCTACCTTCGGTGCGTTCCTTACGAAGGTGATCTGCGGATCCGGCATGGATTCCGCAGCCGGCTGGCCTTCGGGGCCGGCCGCAGGCTGTCCAGGTGCCGCAGACTGCGGCTGCTGCTGCTGTTCTCCTCCGCCCATTCCGCCGAACTGGTCGATCTGGTCGTGGATGAAGTTCTGGGGGAGCGAAGCGAAGAGCTTTTCGAATGCCGCGAGCGTAGTCGCCGAACGGAACATGTTGGTTAGTATCTCCTGGTAGATCTCGGTCATCAGCGCGTCGAAGACCTTGAACGCCTCATGCTTGTATTCTATGAGGGGGTCCTTCTGGGCATACGCCCTCAGCCCGATGCTTGCACGCAGGTGGTCCATGGCGTAGAGATGTTCCTGCCAGAGACGGTCGATGGCTTCGAGGAGGGTATGGCGCTCAAGCCATTTCTGAGAGTCAGGAGTTTCGAGGGAAGTCTTGATGTTGTAGGCGTTCTCGATACGGTCGAGCAGCTTCTTCTGGAGGATTTCCTTGTCGGGAATCCCTCCTTCATTCTGTGATTCCAAGTCCTTCATCGTGAATCCGAGAGGGAACGTAGAATTGAGCCAGCTGAAGAGCGCGGCAGGATCATATGCCACCGCAGTCTTGCCTGAGTACTGGAAGGAATCATCGATCCTGGTCTCGACTTCCTGGTAGAGGATGTCCAGCAGGATCTCCTTCGGAGTGTCCGACATGATGACTTCCTTCCTGAAACCATAGAGGACTTCGCGCTGCTTGTTCATCACGTCGTCGTACTGGAGCGTCCTCTTGCGGATGGAGAAGTGGTGCTGTTCGACGCGCTTCTGCGCCGTCTCGATGGATCTGTTGAGAAGAGGATGCTGGAGCTCCTCTCCTTCCTCGAGGCCGAGCCTGCTCATGATAGTTGCGACCCTGTCGGAACCGAAGAGGCGCATGAGGTTGTCCTCGAGCGAGACATAGAACCTTGAGGAGCCCGGATCACCCTGGCGAGAACAGCGTCCGCGCAGCTGGCGGTCGATTCGGCGGGAGTCATGGCGTTCACTGGCTATCACATGGAGCCCGCCAAGCCTGCGGATCTCCTCATATTCATCAGGTGTGGCGTTTGAACCGCCGAGTTTTATGTCCGTGCCTCGGCCTGCCATGTTGGTGGCGACCGTGACTGCGCCCTTCTGTCCGGCCCTGGCGACTATGTCGGCCTCGAACTGATGGTTCTTCGCATTGAGCACGTAGTGCGGGATCCGCCCGCGCTTGATCATGCGGCTGAGGCCTTCAGACACGTCAACTG
>CAZDNQ010000781.1:0-2536 GCA_964506605.1 uncultured Victivallis sp.
ACAGCATCTCCAGTCGAAGGATGCGCTCATGGAAAGCATGCTCATGATCGAAAAGGAGATGAATCCGTCCTGCGCAAGGCCAGTGGTGCAGAAACATGGAGACAGGCTTGTCGTCCAGGAGCCCCCTGCCCCGCCCCTTTCATCTGAAGAGCTTGACCAGGTTTACGCGCTGCCGTTCACAAACCGCCCTCATCCGTCCTACAGGGAAAACATCCCCGCTTTCGACATGATAAGGAATTCGGTGACCGCCGTCAGGGGTTGTCCGGGCGGCTGCTCCTTCTGCGGACTCGGCATGCACCAGGGTAAGTTCGTGACATCCCGCAGCCAGAGTTCTGTAATCTGCGAAGTTCGCAGACTGGCTGATGATCCCGAATTCAAAGGGACCATAAGCGATGTCGGAGGTCCAACCGCAAACACTTACGGGAACAGGAAAAGGGAGATTGCCCCCTGCATGAGCTGCCGCAGGCCGTCCTGCCTGTTTCCAGAGATCTGCGGCAACTACTACCCCTACGAGGAAGATTTTATCTCGCTCCTGCGGGAACTGGAGAGGATTGGGAAGGTCAAGCATGTATTCATAGGCTCCGGACTCCGTCTCGATCTTGCCATGATGCAGAGAAAGCTTATGCGCAAGATAATCTGCGACCATGTCTCGGGCCAGCTCAAAGTGGCTCCGGAGCATCTCGATGATAATGTCCTGAAGCTCATGAGAAAGAACAAGGCGTCTGATTTCCTGAAATTCCTGGAGCTTTTTGAAGAGGAAAGCCGTCAGGCTGGCAAGAAGCAGTTCGTCGTCCCGTATTTCATCTCGAACTTCCCGGGCTGCACTGAAGCGGAGATGAGGAAGGTTGACGATTTCCTGAGTTCTAAATCGTGGACAGTACAGCAGGTTCAGGATTTCATCCCGCTCCCGATGACGCTCGCCTCGGCGATGTATTGGTGCGGAAAAGCACCTGACGGAAAAACCATCCATGTGAACCGCGGCCTCGGAGAACGGCGCCCCCAGATGAAGATGCTGAAGAGGATGAGGTAGTAGGGGCGGGCTTCAGCCTGTCCCCTCTTTTCCCAGCATTAGGAATGGTACAGCCTAAAGGCCGTACCTACTCGATTACCCCAACACGCGCTCTAAAAAGCAGGGGCGGGTCCTAGTCGCCTATGGCGCCGCCGCAGGCGGATAAACCTCAGCCTGTCCCCTCTTTTACCAGCTTTAGGAATGGTACAGCCTAAAGGCCGTACCTACTTGGATTCAGCCACTTTCCTGAACAGGCGTTCAAGCTGGTCGACATGCTTCGACCAGTTGTAGTTGAGGGATGTCTTGTAGGCGCTGTCCGCGAACCTGTCCTTTTCAGCCGCGCTGAAATCTGCGAACTTCGCAATATATCTGCCCATGAGATTCTCCTCGGTGGCATCGGGAACGATGAATCCGTTTGCACCGTCCTTCACGATTTCCGCGGCTCCGTTCATGGAAGTCGTAAGAACCGGAAGCGAACATGAAAATGCCTCAAGGCAGACATTTGCGAAAGGTTCATAAAGAGTCGGATAGAACAGCAGATCCGCCGATGCGTAATATTCCCGCATGTTCTCCTTGCGCCCTTCAAACCTGACGTTGCCGGAAATACCGAGTTTTGCGGCAAGCCTCCTGTATGGCTCCTGCACATCGCCGCCGGCGACAATGAAAAACGTCTTCTCAAGAAGCGCCTTGTCGAGATTCGCCAGCACGTTCAGCGCATGATCGAGTCCCTTGATCTTGAAGTTCGCGGCAGGGAACAGAAGTACAAAACACTCTTCAGGGATGTCAAGCATCCTCCGCAGTTTCAGCTTCTCCTTCCTGTTCTCGGTAGGCCAGAACTTTCCATGGTCAACGCCATTGTAGACTACGGTAATCCTGTTTTCCGGGAAGCTGTAGGTCTCGATTATCTGTCTCTTTGTCAACTCTGAATTGGTCACCACATGCCCGGTGTTTTCAGGCATGAATATCCTCTTCTCAAGCTTGAGGATGCCACGGTGGCGGGGATTGATCTTCTGCCATTTCCTGTAGCGGATATCCATCCATTCCGCATGGAGTGATTCGGTCACACGGTAGATGTCGGAGGGAAATGTCCTGGACAGGGCGTAGGTCAGGTCGAAAACGCCCTTGTTCTTCTTGAAAGCCTTTTGGACCTTCCTGTGGAAGGATGAAGTCCGGCTGAATCCGGAAAGCAGGGAGCGCTTGACCTTTACATGTCTCACGCCCCTGTTGGTCTCTCCAAGGAAAGTCTCGGAAAAGACGGTCACCTCGTGCTCGCGCTGCGCGAGAGCCGAGCATATGTTTGCGGCATACATCTCGGCTCCGCCGCCACGGGTGTTGTAATCCTTCCTGAATACGGCGATCCTCATAAATATTTTCGTCCCCCGAAAATATCTACTACTTCTTCAGGTTCTCGACGACGAGATCTCCGACCTGGCTGGTGGAATACCCCATCTTGCCTGCGGCCTGCGACTTCATCTTGTTGCCGGTGACGTACATGACTGACTTCTCGATCGCCGCCGCGGCCTTTGT
>CAZDNQ010000782.1:0-2532 GCA_964506605.1 uncultured Victivallis sp.
TGACTGGGATAATACAGGGGCTGATGTGTTCGACTCAGACCAGCTTCTTTGGTGGAGAAGATAGGAGATACCAAATATGCTACCGACAATAAGCACAACTGCAAGAAACAATTTCATTATATATCCTCCACTTGTCGATACGCCCTTTCGAAAAAGGGACCTATGGGAACCGTGTTTTGGGCAAAATTGTACTATCCGGTAGGAATCTTTAGTAAGCTCTTATTTCAATAGACTTCTTTCGAAACCGAAGATGAGATGAAAATCGAAAGATTTTGAGTCAGCTCGCAGTGTATGATTTTATCGAGTAGGAGGGAGCCGAAACGGCTCCCGTCCTCTCACACCACCGTACGTACGGAGCCGTATACGGCGGTTCATGGTCACTGTGACCTGGCTCCAGCTATCTTTGCCATAGGGATATACCCCATTTCTTCGATGACCCAGTTCCTCAGCACCCGATTCATTGCATGCGTCCTCGCCATTCTCCATGGTCCCTTGCTACTATATGCAACTTTCCGTGCTTCGGCCTCTTTGAGCCCAAGTTCTATCAGTCGTTTCCTCCGAGTTCGTGGCTTCTTCCATTGTCGCCACAGAACCTCTCTGACTCTCCGCCTGATCCACCCATCTAGTGTTCCGAATAAGTTTCTTTCTTCAGAGATCCCAAAATAGTTGACCCATCCTCTGGTGATTGGCATGATCAATCTCTGGATGCTATCCCTGATGTTCCTGCCTCTCATTTCCTTGGATAATCCTCGTATTTTGTCTTTGAAGCGTTTCACTCGACTCTCATGGACCACTATCCGCCCCGGTTCTTTCCCTTTGGTGAATGTAAACCCTAAGAACTTTCGATTCCAAGGGTTATCCACAGCACTTTTCTCTTGGTTTACTTTGAGTTTCAGCCTGTCAGTGATGTATTTCACAGCCGATTCCATAACACGAAGTCCTGCTCTCTCCGACTTAACGTAGATATTGCAGTCGTCCGCGTAGCGCACGTGCCGTAAACCTCTCTTTTTAAGCTCCTTATCAAAGTCATCCAATATGATGTTGGAAAGAAGGGGAGAAAGAGGGCCCCCCTGTGGGGTTCCCTCCTCGGTTGCCTGGACAAGCCCATCCTCCATAACCCCTGCCTGAAGAAATCTTCGAATCAGGAGCAGGATTTTCTTGTCCTTTACTTGCCTTGCCACCCTCGCCATAAGCATATCATGGTTCACTCGGTCAAAGAACTTCTCCAGATCGATGTCCACTACCCACGCATATCCCTCTTGGATATACCTTTGGGCCTGTAGAACCGCCTGATGTGCACTTCGTCCCGGTCTGAACCCGAAGCTTTGTTCTGAGAATGTTAGATCGAACACAGGCATGATCACTTGATATATCGCCTGCTGAATAATCCTATCCATGACCGTTGGGACTCCCAATTGTCGAGTCCCATTCCCGTCGGGTTTAGGAATATGTACCCGCCTTACAGGCAGGGGGCAATATGTGCCTTCAAGGATCTTCTGCTTGATTGTAGGCCATTGCTTTCTCATGACCTCATCAATCTCGCCTACGGCTATACCGTCTACTCCAGGCGCCCCTTTGTTGCTTTTGACTGCAGCTAGGGCCGCCCGTATGTTTTGGTCACCAACTACACACTCGATGGAAACGTTCGAGCTTTGTTGGCCGCCAGGTAGAAATGATTCTTCCTTCCCTGCCTTGTCAACCACCGCGCCGTTCGGAAGTGGTATGAGGCACTCCCTCAATTCTTCCGCTTTAGCTTCAGATTTCTCCTCTTTTCTACGGTTGTCTGTTGTCATAGAAGTTGGGTCATTCCTTTGTTTCCATGTTCGGACCTTCAGCAGCCTAGGCTGCCTACTATGTCCTCTGCTGACTGCTGCACCGTTCACGTCATCCGTTCCGGACACCGCTAGCGCTGTCGTTCCCCTCTTTTGTCGGGTACTTGCCAGGCGTGAGTGCAGCTCTCACCGGGTAATTCGTCACACTTTCCTGCTAGCCCGTCGCATATACATCATCCCTTCCGAGCAAGTTTTGGACTTTGGATTTGCAAGCATCCTTATCCAAGGGACCTCTGCCTCTTATGCGCTTCCTGTTCGTCAGGCCAGCATTTTGGATACAGCTTTCTTCAGATTCCGTCTTACGACGGACACCCTTGCTTTCCCTAATGGTTCCCCTTGGCTTGGGCCCATAGAGGACTCTCACCTCCTAGTTTGACGACATACCGGTCGCACTTGCAAATAGCTTTGGCTATTCGCTGCAAGACGATCGATGAACCTTCTTGGAGTATGCCAAAATGGATTTATCAAAGGAGTGCGTAAGGTGAGTGATTGACGGCAAGGAGATATATTCGATCTGCTTCTCGGCCCGATCGGAATAACAACGCAAAAAAACACCGTTCAAAGACAGGTAACGGCCAAGAGAACTCTAAGCAGTCTGTTGCATAATTTACGCGCTTGATGTATGACACAATTGCCAAAATACCGTCCCTACACCAATACAACGAACGCAAGACAGTGAAGAGCTCGTTTACCATCATGA
>CAZDNQ010000783.1:0-2532 GCA_964506605.1 uncultured Victivallis sp.
GATCTCCTGCCTTGACATTGGCCCCTTCCTCGAAAAGACGGTTCTGGATTATCCCGCCCACCTGAGGCCTGACTTCTGCGACAAGGAAAGCGGTCGTGCGTCCCGGCAGCTCAGTGGAGATGATAACTTTCTCTGTCTTCACTGTTATCGTCGACACTTCAGGCGGCGGCATAGGCGGCGGCGCCGAATTGCGTCTTCCGCAGCCATTGATGCAGGCCGCCATGAACGCGGCCGACACGGCCAGGAATATCAATCTATTCTTCCGGTTGGATATCATCGGTTTCATGTTTCAACGTTTCCTTTTTATATGAGTTCCTGTGTATGAAATTCCGACGCATGCCGCGTCGGTGATATGGTCTATTATCTGATCCATGTTTACGGAGGTGAAGTCCTTTCCCGGAAATGTCATATTGACGATCACCCTGTCATGGAAATAGAAGGTGCAGTTCGATATTACGGAAAAGGAGTGTATGTAGATCTCATCGTCGCTTGTTTCAGCGGGAAGGACCTTCCTGAAATGCGAGGCCAGGCTGCTGAGCCTCGGTTTCATGAAAGTCTCATAGATGTTGGGAAAGAGCTCCGACGGATCCTGCATCTCCCTGCTGAATATCATCCCCTTGTGGCGGAAAAGCGGTTTGCTGTCGGCGATTTCAGACATGAGCTGCTCGACCCACTTGCGGAGCATCCTCCTCCATTCCTTGAAATCCCCGTTCCATTGCCTGCCGAGCACGTTCTCCCCTTCGGTTTCGCTGAAGAGGAATTCAAACATCTCCCTGTACAGCAGCTCCTTGCTCCTGAAATGGTAGTTCACCAGCGCTACATTTACCTTTGCGCGCCTGCATATGTCGCGTATGGTCGTACCGTTGTAGCCCTTCATGGCGAACTCCTCGGCAGCAGCTGTAAGTATTTTCTTCTTTGTGCTCATTTTTACCGCCCCCACCTTCTATAAACATATGTTTAAAACAACAGTTTAAATGATTTGGAGCCGGTTGTCAAGGATGAAAGGGGGATTTCATCCAAGAAAAGAGGAAATCTTTCACTCTTCAGGGCACAGGGCGCCAAATGCGCGGAGTCTGAAGGCGGAGGGGCGATCGAAATCCGCGTTCCATCCGAATCGATGGAAGGCTGGCAAAACACGTTGTTTTATGATATAATATCCATGGTTTCCCGTGGATTTGCCATATAAACCTCAGAGAGTATAAATGCCCAGGAACAGCAAGAACATAATTCGCCATCTTCTAGTAGTCGCAGGACTGCTGGTCATTCTTCTATTTGTCTATGCGACCCTCCGGACAGTCATATTCACGTCGTTCGAGAAAATCGAGAAACAGCAGGCTGTCGAGGCGATATCGGGCTGCCAGGTTGCGTTCGCAAGCGAGACGGTCCGGCTTTCATCCTTGTGCAACAATTGGGCGCACTGGGATGATGCATATAGATATGTGAAAGGGGAGAACCCATCGTTCATCGAATCAAATGTAAGCAATGTCATTTTCGAGGGCGACCATTTCAACCTGACGTGCCTCGCCCTGAAAGAAGGGAAAATCCTAAGCGCTGACAGTTTTGACTTGGAAGCAAGGGAGGTGTTCAAGTTCAAGGACCTGTCAGGAGAAAGGATTCAGGGCGATTTCCTGAAAATGCTCCGTCTGCCTTCTCCTGAATCTAAGCTGTCTGAAATACTGCTTACCGAGAGGGGCCCTTTCATCGCCATCTCCAACCCGATACTTACCACGCATGGCGAAGGGCCGGTATATGGCGTGATAATGATGGGGAGGCTTGTCGACAGGAGTCTTGTGGATGATCTTTCCAAGAAGATCGGGTGTGATATTGAACTGGAGACTCAGTATAAGGATGGGAATGCACCATCCCCCGGAGTGGAGCTGGTGCCCCACGGCAGGGAAACCTTCGGCCTGGCTAAGCTGTCGGCGGAATATTTAAAGGCCTCCTGGACCTGCAAAGACATCAATGGAATGCCCGCTTTCACCATTTCAATCAAGTTCAGGAGGGACATAACAATCCAGGGGCTTGCCACAATATGGCAGGCGATGCTTATTCTTGCCGGCCTAGGGATGATTTTCACCGTAATTTTCAATCTTGCCGCGGCGAAATACATCTTGCGGGAGGGGGCTGCGGGACGGCAGGGCTTGTCGACGGGACATAAGCTTCTTGTCGCTATTATACTCCTGGTCGGTTTTTCCATGTCCGTTATCATGTTCTATGTCTTCAAGAAGAACGAGTGGAGGTTTCAGGTCAAGGACTTCGAAAGGAATGAGGCGGGGCCTGTGGCGGTACGCATTCAGCAGGAGCTGGATTCGCTGGAGGGGAATATTGGTTCGATTGAAAGCTTCTATTATTCTTCCGAGGAGGTCACCCGCGAGGAATTCAGGAGATTCACCGCAGGCATTCTGCATAAGAACAAGGAGCTGAGGGCTCTGGACTGGGTGCCTCTTGTCCTCAGGAATGAACGGGCGGAATATGAAAGGAAGGCCTCGGATGAATTGAAGGAGGAATTCTATTTCACCGAGAGATCTCCGG
>CAZDNQ010000784.1:0-2525 GCA_964506605.1 uncultured Victivallis sp.
ATAATCGCTGAAGGTCTTGAGGATCCCGCGGGAATAACGCTTGATGCCGATGGAAACTTCTATGTCAGCGACAGGGGTAACAGCCATCAGGTGAAAGTGTTCTCACCGCAGGGCAAGTTCCTTCGCGCCATCGGCAAGGCGGGAGTGCCAAAGGAAGGGCCTTATGATCCGTTGCACATGAACAATCCGCGAGGGCTCGCCATCGATCCTAACAAGCATCTTTGGGTGGCGGAGGATGACTACATGCCGAAGCGCGTGAGCGTGTGGTCGCTAGACGGCAAACTTGTGAATGCTTTTTATGGTCCTTCGAAATATGGTGGTGGCGGATCAATGGATCCTGTAGACAAGACACGTTTCTACTATGCGGATGAGGGCAGGGGGACAATGGAGTTCAAGCTAGACTGGGATAAGGGGACCTCTCAGCTGGTGAATGTCTTCAGCAGGAAGGATATTGAGGATCAGAAGCTGCCTTTCCGTAGCGCAGCTCCGGAGACGGCCATGTACCGTGACGCCGGCGGGAAGAAGCTGAGATATTTCACGAACTGTTATAACAGCAATCCGACAGGCGGACATGGTACGGCATTCATCTTCATTGAGGAGGACAACGTGACCCGGCCTGTCGCCGGGATGGGACGTGGCAGCGACTGGAAGGAGATGTTGAAGGGCGATGAATTCAAGGGGCTGATACCCGAAGGCGTGATCGATTCGAAAGGCGAGTTCAAGAATCCTTTCTTCTTCATCTGGTCGGATCTGAACGCGGACGGGAAAGTGCAGGCCTCGGAACTGGATTTGCGCAATGGATCAACCGGAGGAGTGACGGTCCTTCCTGATTTCTCATTCTGCATTGCGAGGTTCGGGCTGGACAAGGAACCAAAGAACTCGCTCAGGCTGCAGCCGGTTGGATTTACTGACAAGGGAGTTCCGAAATATGACTTTTCAAAGGCGCAGGTTCTTGCCGAGAATGTGCAGGGGCCGGCTTCTTCGGGAGGTGACCAGGTGCTGGTGGACGATGCGGGCAACGTTGTTGTGACACTTGGCATATCGCCGTTCCCGCAGCATTCAATAAGCGGCGGCAAGATAGGTTCGGCGACATGGAGCTATCCAAGCATGTGGCCGGGGCTTCATGCATCGCACGAGGCGCCGAAGCCGAAGTTCCCCGGAGAACTGATCGGGACGACGAGGCTCATGGGCAACTTCATTTATCCGAAAGGTTCGGATGCCGGAGCAGTATTCGCCCTGAACACCAGCATGGGTGCTATGTATTTCTTCACTTCAGACGGTCTTTTCATAGCGACTCCGTTCGTGGACAACAGGATCTCGGAGAGCATCAGGAGTCCGGTGGCGAAGCGCAACATGAGCTTCGACGGTCTCTCGCTCGGAGGTGAGAATTTCTGGCCGATGATAGCGCAGACTGAGGACGGCAAAGTATATCTAGTCAATGGGAACCATACGATATTCGAGAGGATCGAGGGGCTTGAGACGATCAGGAGAATTCCGCAGACGACTCTCAATGTGACCGCGAAGGATCTTGAGAAGGCCCAGAAGTACATGATGGAAGTTGAGGCGCAGCGGAAGATTGAACAGGGAAGCGGGCTCATGCAGGTCGCCCTCAATGCTCCGGAACCTTCGCTGGACGGGAAGGTCGATGACTGGCCATCTGCCTGGGTTGATATTGACAAGAGCGGATCGTCCGCGTGGTTCAACGCAAATTCCAGGCCTTATGATATCAAGGGCGCGGTGCTGGTCGCGAACGGGAAGCTGTATGCGGGCTGGCAGACTGGTGATCCCAAGCTGCTCAGGAATTCAGGCGAGATGCCTATAGCGCCGTTCAAGACAGGCGGGACGCTGGAGCTGATGATCGGCGCGAATTCCGCGGCGGATCTGAAACGTTCGGAACCTGTTGCCGGAGATATCCGTCTGACAGTGACACAGGTGAAGGATCCTTCGGACAAGAAGGGCGTGGCGCTTAAGACCTTTGCACTGTTATATCGTCCTGTCGCGCCGGGTACGAAGACTGACAAGGTGCCGTTCAGTTCGCCGTGGCGCACGATCAATTTCGACCGTGTCGACGACGTGAGCGACAAGGTGCAGCTGGCGGCGGACGGCAAGGGCAGCTACGAGATATGTGTTCCGCTGGACGTCCTTGGTCTTTCACCGAAGCCGGGCATGAGGATAAAGGGCGATGTCGGCATCCTCCGCGGCAACGGCTCGGAGACCTTGGCGCGCACATACTGGAGCAACAAGGCGACCTCGATAATTTCAGACGTGCCTTCCGAGGCGGCGCTTGCACCTGGATTATGGGGCGTTTGGGAGTTCAAATGAGGTTTTATGCCGGTTTCCGCAGGGTGCTGTAGATTTTGAAAACGATTTATGATATTATTCAATCAAGGCGTCTTGAAAGTATTGCTTTATAATATATTATTTAAATAGTGAAGCAATATGGGGTTGAGCGGTTTTTCCGGAAACCGAATCGTCCCGGCGGGGAGAGCATGGAAATGGAACATCACATTTTCGATTTTCGACCT
>CAZDNQ010000785.1:0-2524 GCA_964506605.1 uncultured Victivallis sp.
GAACAGGCGACTTGATGCGGGAATTCATGCATGATTTTCTCCCCAAGTCACAAGAAAATGCCGCTTCAAGCCAAATTTCGGAGGGCAACCCGGTAGGCCACGGCAATTATTTGAATATCGATGTTCATGGCATATCCGTCCAGGCGATTAATACCATCGAAGGCGGAAACGCGGTGGCGACCTCCAATATAATCATCAAGCCGGTTCAGACCATCGTCGGCATCCCGGAAGTGCAAGAACGGCTTGAGTAAATAATCCTTTTCGCAAAGAACTTTTTTTCTGACAGTTGAACGCAGTCTGTTACTCTTATCGTTTTGCTCCTATCTTGAGAACATAGTCGGCACCTGGCAAAGATGCAATCTTATAATTGAATTTTGCATCCTTTCTATCAGTATGGTTTTTTATACGAAGTTAAAGCTTCTTTCAGGAATTTCGATATCAATGGACTGCCTATGTGGTCCGGCTATTATCTTTTACGCATATTTCATGTAAAATTCTTCCTCTGAAATATCACTAAAAATCTAAGAAATTCGCCTGAAAAACACCAAAAGATATATATATAATTGGGTGTTAGTAAAGTCTAACCTAAAAGGATTATGGGGTGAGACTATCAAAAGAGTAGCAATATTCTTTGTGCTGGCTATGGCCGTGGCCGCTCTTGCGGTTCCTGCTATGGCCCAAAGCGCAATTGTTGGAAACGGCGGTGTAGATGTCCTCGGTCAGGGGATCTTCGAGACTCAAGGAAGCGCCTTCAAGTTCCCTGCCGCGGCCAATACGAACTACGATTCCATTGAAGTCGGCAACGATCAGGCTCTGGCAATCGGTGTTGGCGGGCAGTTCGGGCCATTCGGCTTAAACAGTGCAGCCGTCACCGCTCAGAACAACCTGAAGATCAAGAAGAACCAGGATTCCGGTGACGCGCTGACCTGCGAAACCTGCAGCCCGAAGTACAATGTGGAGCAGGTTGTGGTCGGAAGCAGGAGCGCTACCGCCATCGGAGTGGGCGTTCAGGGTGCATTCCCGTTCGCAAGGAACGCTGCATCTTCCCTGGCTCAGAACAACATTGAGATCGTAACCAACCAGCAGTAAACTAAAAAAGGTCCTCCGGGACCTCTGGCGGGTAAAGAATGGATCGAATGCATGGACCCACCGGCGCATTGCTGGTGGGAGCCACTTTTGTTTATTTCTGCCTGATTTTTGCGGCTCTGGCCGCAGACAATGCTGCCGATCCCCGTTCTTTTGGCACACTTGACGGAATTTTGGCTCATCATTCATTCGTAGTTCTCCACTCGCAGTCATCCGATTTGTCTTGCCTGGGAACGCTCTCTCTTCCCGATGGCAGTCTAACCTTCCCCTGGGCGAAGAGGATGCCTCCAGCCTCAAATCTCAGCAGCAATAAGCTTCTATTCGGCTCCCCGCCCACAAAAGACGAGATCGTCCTCTCCGGGTCCGAACCCGTTCGAAAGATGGTGGATTATGGCAGGATAAACTCAGATCTTGAAAATGTCAGAAATGCTGTTGGTTGTTATGATAATTGTTATACCGTTTATGATACTGATGATTCCAAAATGAAATCCTGTTTGAGCGAAGAACTAAAGTGCGCGGGCGCTTCCCCTATGTCGGCGCAGCGCTCGGATAGTCTCTTTGGGAATAATAATTTGAACAGCATGAACATCGACGTCAGAGGGATATATGTCCGTGCCGTCAACACCGTGCCGGGCGGCAACGCCGTGGCCACCTCAAACATCGTCATCAAGCCCGTGCAGATCCTCATCTGTCCGCCTGAGGTTGAAGAAAAGCTCAAATGAAACTTTCACTTTTTATGCGCTTTTACGTTCATGTTTCATTGGCCTAAATGTTTGCCGCCAGCAGCCAGAAGACCATCATGGCAAGGGCCATGATCATCATGGCGAGCGTGGTCTTGGGGTCAGATCCGAATACTATGGGGATCGGTCCTATCATGATCACGCCGCCTCCTTTGATCTTGGCGGTTCGGCCATCGTTTCCTGAATTCATTTCTGATCCGTCTTTGGAAACTTTCGTAAAATTCTCTTTAAGTTTCCGGTCAGTTTCCCTTCTTTTGGGCCAAAGAAGCACCGCGAGCCCGATGATTATCAGTGCGGCTCCCGGCAGCAAGAGCCTCATCAAGCCCGCCCCCGAAAGAGCAGAAAAGCAGCGAGCATGAGAACGAGCGCCATGATCATCGATCCCATAGCCATCTGCGGGCTGGAGCCGAAGACAATGGGTATGGGGCCGATCAGGATTACGCCGCCAAAGCCCGTGCTCTCGCTTTTTTGGGTGTCGTTTTGCGCCGGAGTCGGTATTCTGGTCCACGTCTGAGCTTGCGTCTGAGCACCATCTGGCATCTGCATCATGGATACTACCACGAGCAGTATGCCCGTCGCGATCAGCAGCCATCCCCAGTTGCGGCTCATGGCAGGCCTTTATCCATCACAAACTATAAGGGCATTTTGCGCTATTCTCTTTCGCGATATGATTATGCAGAGACCTAGAGGCACCAGGG
>CAZDNQ010000786.1:0-2519 GCA_964506605.1 uncultured Victivallis sp.
TTCCAGGAGCCGTCCAGGCTGAGATTATCGCCCAATCTGGATGTGCCATGGTACTGTCCAAGCCGGAGAATCAAGGCAAAATCGCCTATTTCATGGCTATTGACAATGCCGAATACTTCCACCCGGTAACACCCGGAGACCAGTTAAGAATTGAGGTTGATGTCCCTGAAAGCAGTTCAAGATTCGGCAGAGGTGAAGGGTTCATCTATGTGGAAGACAAGATCGTATCAAAATCAGAAATCACTTTTGCAGTAGTTGACAGCAAATAATCCCTGGATTCAGTGGATCAAGGCAAATAAAAAACCCGGCTTATGCCGGGTTTTTTTATTCTTTGTAATATATTCCCTATCTCCTGAATGGAGGCAGACCACGTACTTCACGCTCTCTGAGAGGTGAACCGTCGGGATTGACGAGTCTCACAGTTACAAATATCAGGAGGTTCTTCTTGTCCCTGTCCTCGATCTGGGACCTGAAAAGACGGCCAACAAGCGGAACATCTCCAATGATTGGCACGCGATCATCGACAAAACCGCTTTCATCCTTAATGGCTCCGCCCATTACTACTGTCTCGCCATCATAAACAATCAACTTTGTTTCAACCGTCCTGATCTCAAATATAGGCATCCTTATAATATTCTGAAGGACATTGCCACCAAGATCAGTGAAAGTATAGCTGTAATCAGTCCATCCGATATGAGACTGGACGATAGGCGTCATGTCAAGAGAAATAGTGTATCTGTCGGCATCAACAGTAGGAGTAACGGTAAGCCTCACACCCAGTTCAGTGGGGTCTGCAAGCTCAGGAATCGAAGGAGAGAAAACGCTATAAGTTCCAGTCTGTGTGAAAGTCGCCTCACCCCAGCTGGTCGGGAAATATTCCTCACTGATCATCCTGATCGTCGCTTCCTGTCCATTCTGAGTTGTCACACGCGGAGTGGAAAGCACATCGCCTGTCGTACAGGCATTCAAAGCATGTACCATAGCCTGGACCTGGGTTCCATTGGAGAAATTCTTAGTCACATTGAAAATAACATCCCCATTGGGCACGCCTGACCACGGAGAAACAGTATTGAACCTGTTCAAGGTATCATTTGCATCGAAAGTAACCATGCTCCTATGCACATTCGGAAGAGTATTCGGTCTCTGAATCATCCACTGAATACCGAGTTCATCAACGTTATGCTGTGATATTTCAACGAATTTTGCTTCGATGAGAACCTGGGGATCCACAACATTCAGTTCGTGTATGATATCCTCGATCTTGGTAAGGTTATCAGGGGTATTTGTGGCAATCAAGCGGCTTATACGGCTGTCAAACACAATCTTAGCGCCTTCAGGGAATCCAATACCCCTGGTCCGGAAGTACTGTTCCATTTCATTGCCACCCGCGGCTCCTGCGGCACCTGCAGCGGCTCCTGCCGCCGGGGCTGCGGCAACTCCAGCGCCAAGTTCGGTAAACGCTTCTTTTTCAACTGGATATATGCGGGTTTCAAGCTCATCAAGAGGAATATCCTGCGCAGCTATGACAACAGCATATCTCTCTATCCTATACTTCAAGTTTGCACCACGGCAGATATATCTTATTGCATCTCCGAGGGGGATATCATCTACGAGCATCGTTATGGTCGGTACATTCTCACCAGCAGGGGCCGCCGCAGGAGCAGCTCCATCCGCAGGAGCTGCTGCACCGTCAGCCGCCGGGGCTGCCGCAGGAGCTGCAGCATGCTCTCCTGCATTCAAACGGAGCAAAATATTCACGCCCTGTTTTTCAGGATCGAGCTCCCTGCTGCGTGTCTTCAAATATTTGACCACTGTTGGTATTGATACGTCCTCAAACTCGATGTGGTCTATTATTATATCTGTGAGCTTCTTCTGGATTGTGCTAGTACCTTCATCCTTGAGTATCGGCTCCTTGCCAACCAAATCCTTGTTCCCTGAAAGGGTCCTTGGAATTATCGGAGGCACGTATTTCCATTCGCCTTCAGCAATCCTTTCCCTCCGGGTCAGCGCATATCTGGCATCTCCTGTCTTGTAGAACTCACCGTTGATCAATTTGACATACTGTATGGATTTCATGTGATAGGGATTCATCACAAGTATTTCCTCGAACTTGTCCCTGGCCTTGTCAAACTGCCTGTCCTCATAGAATTTCTTGCCTTGTTCGAAGAGGACATCGATATTATACTGCCTGTCATTCTTCTTTGGATCAAGATTCGCTTCAGAAGTCTCACTTCTGAATTTCACTGCGTCTTTCATGGTAGTGAGCCTTTCAATGAGGTTCTTCATCCTGGTCTCACAGGAGGGGCTCACCTTGATGGCTTCATTGCAGAGTTTTATTGCGTCATCATACTGGGCGGAGGAAACAGCTTTTTCAGCCTTGGATGCAAGATCTTCAGCCCAATACTGGTATACTGCTGCAAGCGCTTCATTCACGGCCTGTATCTTCTCATTATTGAATTCGCCGGCGCCGAGATTCTTGACCATGATCTCTTTTGCCTGGAGATACAGATCCCTGGCGT
>CAZDNQ010000787.1:0-2516 GCA_964506605.1 uncultured Victivallis sp.
GTCAGGCACCAGTAAGTGTACCACGGGCAGCCAATGTATGCGATAGCCGCTTCGGTGGAAACGCCGTCGCCGTCCTTCTGAGCGGCCCAGTCTGTGCCCCACTGAGTGGTGTTATATGTGGTGTTGTCGGCATAGAGGGTCTTCGAAATATCCATATACTGTGTCATCAGACCATCGACCTGAATAACGTCGTTTTTGTCATACCAGCCGACCTTGCGGGCGCTGTTGAGGAAGATACGGATAGTGTCGCTGTAGCCGGAGAAGAGCTTTGCTTTGCCCTTGGAGGCATCGTTGACGGTCTTCGCAGCTGCTACGATCTTGTCCCAGCTGGAGAAGTACTTATCCTGAAGCTGAGCGGGGTCCCTCCAGCGCAAGTATTGCGGGTATGATTCCATATGACATCGAGAATCCCGATGTCCAAAGATTTATTGAACGCTATTATCAGGAAGTCATGTCGAAGATAGCCGGGCATCCGGCCCTGAACAGCATCTGGCTCGCGAACGAGCCTTCATATCTCAATTATGGAAACCGCAGCATGGCGTTGTTCCGGCTGCAGATGCAGGAGAAATATGGCTCTGTTGAGAAACTGAACGAGAGTTGGGGAACATCGCTGAAGTCTTTCGCCGACATAACTCCGGCGAATTTCGGTCGAGCCATCACGCCTGCCCAGACCGACTTCTGGTGGTTCAACATGGGCAGGATAAACCATCATTTCGAGTGGATGATTTCCAATATCCGCAAGTATGACAAGGATGTCCCAGTCACCTTCAAGTTGAACAGCCTTCAGATGGGGCACCATGATTCTACCCTAAATGTCGGCGGTTGGCTCGCAGCTTATCCCAATGTCGATCAAGAAGGCGTTACTGACATGAGCCAGATCGCCGGCATGGATGGCGGCACCTTTCCCTTCATCAAGCAGTATTATGACTGGCTGCGAAGCCTCAATCCTGAAAAGCCGGTCGTCAATCTGGAATTCAAGTACGGAGGACGCCGCATGAAACTGGACATGTGGAAGGGCGTGTTACACGGCCTGGCGGGCATCGACGGCTGGTGCTGGCATCCAAAGCCGAGTTTTGCAAATGCCATGTCCAGTACGGAGAGCATGTATGAACAACCTTTGCAGACCTATAACATCCAGCGGCTCATAAACGAGGTCATGGCGTTCCAGAAATTCCCGCGCTCGCCCTTCGCTGTGCTGTATCCCGATCCCGTCCAGCCAAGGTCCTGGTATTATTTCGACGCGCACAACCCAACGGTGCATGCCTTGAAGCTCATGGGCTATGCCGTGGACTACGTTACGGAGAAGCGTCTAGCCGAGGGCCGTTTGGAAAAGTACTCCTACCGCATTCTTCTCCTTCCGGCGGCCGACTACATAAAGGATGAGACCTTGAAGCGTGTCGAGGCTTTTGTCCGGGCTGGCGGCATTGCGATTGTAGTAGGATCTCTTCCGGAACATGACGAAATGGGACGGAGCCGGGACGTGGGCTGGCTCAAGGCGCCTGCTGACGCCAAACCGGCCACCGCGGACATTCCTGGAACAGTTGTTTATTCCTGCGGAAAAGGCAAGGTGTGGATTGTCCCTTCACCTAGACCGCAAGCGGATGAGGCCGCCTTCTACAGGAAGTTTGTGCCTAATGATCAGGAGCGCAATCGCAACATTTATGCTTCTCTTAAGGAAATCGCGAAACAGGAGCTGCCGCCGCTTCCTATCGTTCTCAACGGGCTCAAGCCGGAATGCGACGACACGGAGCTCCGGACGATAAACTGGAAAGACAGCTCGGGGCGTGATTGTCTCCTGACCTATATTTTCAATGAACGGGACTATTCAGGACATGAAAGCGTTACGCTGGCGCCTCAGTTTAACGTCAAGGTGTCTGAAGGCGTTGATCTCATCACAGGAGAAAAGATAGATCCTGCGAAAATCGAGATACCTGGCTGGGGGGTGCGCCTGATCAAATGGACACTGGCAGGAAAGTGACTGGCGATGCACACGCATGAAGACTCTCTGGAAACATAAAATCAAATGTTTGTTTAGAGGATGCGGAGATATATAATATATTATGGGTTGGCAAAAGGAACAGAAGGAGTTTTTATGAAAAAGACACGGAAATCTTTCACATTGATAGAGCTGCTCATCGTGATCGCGATCATCGCAATCCTGGCGGCTTTGTTGCTTCCGGCTTTAAAAAAGGCAAAAGACACGGCTAAAAGCATTGTCTGTGTGAATAATGAAAAACAAATTTATCTTTCATGGTGTAGCTATACGCTAGATTTTAACGGGTATTTGCCGTTGGCCGACGTTTTTGCATGGCGAGGCGTTCTCGGTGGTCCCGGTGATCCTTTTTGGCCAACGACTATGTCGGATTATCTGAAAGGAGCTGTTTACGAATTTTCCCCTGGGATCTACGCTCTTTCTGACAAATCATCTTCTATTCTTTCCTGCCCCGTTAATCCTATCCTTACTATAGACTCGGCGGATAATCAGCTTGCATAAATCTTGAGGCATGTTATATTGA
>CAZDNQ010000788.1:0-2515 GCA_964506605.1 uncultured Victivallis sp.
AACTTTGATTGCCAATATGAAAGAGCTGGGCATTAAAGCTTTGCCGAAAGATTTGCCTAATAAGATTAGGATTGATGTGAGTTCTCTAAATACCTTTGAGGATGTCATTGTGGCTAAAGACATAGTTCTTCCTGCTGGAGTAAAGATTGCCGGCAACCTAGAAGAGATTATAGTCCAGGTCGTGGAGCCGGAGAAGGTTGAAGAAGAGCTTTCTAAGCCGATTGAGGATGTTAATAAAGAGCCGGAGAAAGCCGGAGAGAAAGAGAAGGCGGAAGAAGAACCAGAAGAGAAGAAGTAATAACTTATCAATGTTTTTTAGTTTTTTATTTAAAACTGAAAAATGGAAGCCTCTGTTTTTTTCGATTATAGCAGGAATAGTCTTTCCTGTTATTTTCGTTTCAGCTGATTACGACTTGAATGCGGTCTGCGGCAATGAGGGCTGGAAGGCCGAATGCCAGACGATTTCTACTTCTGCCTGCCAAGATTTATTAAACCAATGCCAGACTTATTTTAATAGTAAAATGACGGAACTTGAGTCAACCATGACCCAGACGGCTTCGACGAATAATACTCTTAAGAGCCAGATAGCCAGTTTGAATAATAAAATCAAGGATCTTAATTACCAAATATATCAGGCCAATCTTTCAATTAAAAGCTTGGGCTTCCAGGTCACCGATACGGAGCAGTCGATAACAGATACTACTAATCAAATAAATAGCGAAAAAGTTAAATTAGGCCTGCTTATCCAAGCAGTAGGAGGAGAGGATGACAAGTCTTTTTTGGAGATATTATTGTCTTCAAAGACGTTATCAGATTTTTTTGACAATCTTGTTTATCTTCAAACTTTAAGTTCTAAGAATCAGGAAATGCTGAGCAATTTCCAGACCCTTGAGACGACCCTCGAAAATCAAAAAGTTAGCCTAGAGGAGCAAAAAGGAGAACAGGAAAGCATCCTTTCTTTGCAGAGCTTGCAAAAGAGCGAGGCTTCGACAACTAAGACTCAGGTTCAGCAGCTGCAGACATTGACTGAGGCGCAATATAAGGCTCAATTGAAGCAGCAGGCTGATCTTAAGACAAAGAAAGCAGAAATAGCAGCTAAGCTTATACAATTAGTCGGTTTGGCGGAAGGAACAACTGCACCGAGTTTCGGAGATGCCCTGCAAATGGCTCAAAGTATTGGATCTGCCGTCGGCGTCAGGCCAGCTTTTCTATTAGCCATTATTAGCCAGGAATCTGCTATTGGAAAGAACGTTGGACAATGTTATATTACCAATACTAGTACTGGAGGGGGCGTTTACAGCAGCGGAAAGCTTGTTTCAAGGATTATACATCCGACGAGAGATTTACCGATATTTTTGAATATTATCAATAGTGTAGGCAGAACAATGACAAAGACCCCCGTTTCTTGCTGGATACCGGATTGCGTTTATCTATATAAGGGAAAATATTACCATTCTTCAGCATCGGTCTTGAGCGATGGCTCTATCTCTTGTTCTAAATCCGGTTATTCTGCTTATGGTTTTGGCGGAGCGATGGGTCCGGCTCAGTTTATTCCAAGCACTTGGGCGTTATATGAAGACAAGATTAAGGTTCAAACGGGTAAATCAACAACCGATCCATGGAGCATCAAGGATTCTTTTACAGCTTCAGCTCTATACTTGAAAGACTTGGGAGGAGGAAAGCAATCTGGAGAGTTTAGCGCTGCTTCAAGGTACTACGGCGGCTCAAGCTCTTATGCTAACAGCGTTGCTACGAGAGCCTGGTGCATCCAGGATTATATAACCAACGGATCTATGACAGATTATTGCCAGGGGTTGATATTCTAACTATTCCTTTGCGAAATATATAGCTGTGGTCCCTTCTATTGCGTTTCATTCTAATGCTTGGTATAATTTCATCAAAGATAATAAGCCATACAATCCATGCCGTCAAAAAGGTCTTTTACCTTGATTGAGCTCCTGGTTGTCATCGCTATCATCGGCATCCTCTCCGGTTTGATTGTCATTTCCATGAATGGAGCGATCAACTCGGCTAACGATGCCAAGAGGAAGTCGAACATCGATGAAATCAGGAAGGCAGTCCTCATGTATAATGCCAGCAATGGAAGCTATCCCATACAAGCAACCCAGTGCAACGTCGGAGACTCTTCCGCTTCCGGCTGTTCAACTCTTGATTCTGCCTTGATCCCTGCCTACTTCACAACTGTTCCTACTGATCCCTCCGGTTCGTATTATACCTACCAATCAGCCAATGGAACTGATTTCTCATTGAATGCCACCCTCTCCAACTCAACCTCATATACCTATACTGCCTCGACAGGGTTTTCAAGCTCTTCCTCGTCCTTTACCTGTGGCAGCAGTACATTCACCGATTCCCGCAATTCAAAGACATACAACACTGTCCTGATCGGATCCCAGTGCTGGATGAAAGAAAACCTTGATTATGACAACGGTTGCAGCTCGAAAACCTGGGTGAACAGCACTGATGTCGGCTGGTGCGGCTATTACACCGGAGG
>CAZDNQ010000789.1:0-2513 GCA_964506605.1 uncultured Victivallis sp.
TTCAATCTCCCTGTCTATTTGGACGTTTCCCAACAGACTTGTTGCCATTGATATGCTTTCCCGGTTCGACAACCGGTTGAGGGTCAGCTGGTTGTGGAAGGATTTCCGGCCCCAGGTATGCAAATACTCCGGCCGGTATGTGAAGATCAGAAGGACTTTTATGCCGGGGATGCTCTCCAGAAAGTATTTCAGGGCGTCTTCCGTGCTCTTGTCCACCCAGTGGAGGTCCTCGATTACCATCACCAGAGGGCGTATTTCTGAACCTTTGAGGCTGATCTGTTTCAGGAGCTCGATGATTCTATCTTTCTTCCCCTCCGGACTCATTTGAATCTTTTCGATGCCGCTTTCTTTGACCGATAAAAGTTCCAGAAGATAAGGAAGGCTGGAAGCTATGTCTATTTTGAACGTTCTCAATCCATTGGTAACCTTTTCCCTGATCTTAGGATCTGCGTCCGCTTCATTGATGTTAAAGGTCGATTTCAGGATGTCGATAATGGGATGATAGGCTGTCCCTCTACCATAGGAAAGGCACTTTCCTTCCAGAAAGGTGACGTCTTCGTTGGTGACTGTTTTATGGAACTCATAAAGAAGTCTGGATTTACCGACTCCGGCCTCTCCTATCAGAGAAAAAGCCTGTCCTCTTCCTGCTTTTGCCCGATCCAGGCCGTCCAGGAGGTTTTCCAGTTCTCTCTGTCTCCCGACAAAGGTCGTGAGTCCTCTTTCAGCGTTGACATCAAAACGGGTCCGACTTGAACTGGGAGCAATCACCTGGTAGATGCGGACGGGTTGCTCTTTTCCTTTGATTGCTTTTTCCCCTAAAGCCTCGAAACGGAAAAGTCCTTCGGTCAGTTTAAATGTATCATTTGAAACATACGTTGTTCCTGCTGCGGCCAGATTCTGAATACGGGAGGCAAGGTTGACCGTATCTCCCACGGCTTTGAACTCAACTCTTAAATCATTGCCCAGTGTGCCTACGACCACGGGACCTGTATGGATGCCAATGCGCATTTTGATCTGCGGGATATTTTTCTCCTGTTGCATCCGGTCAGAGAACCGGGCGATCTCCTGATGAATGGCCAGGGCAGAACGGATGGCTCTTTGAGGAGCGTCTTCCAAGGCAATGGGTGCACCGAACAAAGCCATGACGCCATCACCGGTCATCTCATTGACTGTTCCTTCATAGTCATGAATCTTATGAATCAGAATCTCATAGACCTGATCCATAACGTCATAAGCTTCTTCCGGTCCGAGTTTTTCCACCAGCGGGGTGAAGTTTTCCATGTCGGCAAACAGGACTGTTACCTGTTTCCGCTCGCCTTCTATCTTGCCTCGCTGGGCAAGGATCTTCTCCGTCAAACCACCAGGTAGGTATTTCTGGATCTTCTGAAGCTTCTCGTCAAAGGAAAGGTCTTTACGCGTTGTTTCGGAAGGAAGGGTCAGATTGTGCCCACAATCACCGCAAAACTTAAAGGTTGGCGAATTATTAAAACCACATTTCGGACAAAGCAATTCTAGCTTGCTGCCACATTCGACACAGAACTGATAGTCTGGTGGGTTGGTTGATTGACAACTTGGGCAGATGCTCTCTAATTTAGCCCCGCATCTACCACAGAATTTTTTTCCATCTGGATTCTCAAATTGGCATTTGGGGCATTTCATGGTTCACATCTCCTGCGTGTCAATGTTGGAGGAAAACCATTCAGCTTGTGGCAATTAGGCTAAGTCCTGATGAGTAATGTTAAGAGCCTGAGGATAAGGTAAATGTCACACATTCGTTGAATGATACGGAAATTAGGCGAGAATTGTCAAGAAATATATAGAACTGAAATATATAAACAATAAGATCTATATTACCACTTGTAATCTTTGACTCCTCACCGAATTTTGATTTTAACAATTACAGGAGCAAAGATTGCATTTGCCACCTACAATTCCATAAAATTAAATAATTGTATAATTTAAGGATTACCACTTGAAAGGTGAATAAAGAAAAGGCAGAGCCGTTTCTGACCCTGCCTTTATGAGGATAAACATCATGCGTAGAAAACATGATGTGACGTGCATTTATTTCTGAATCTTTCTTCTTACACCAATCAATCCCAGCAGACCGAGGCCAAGAAGAAGCATGGACGCTGGTTCCGGCACCGTCGTGGCGTCGCCGTGAACCGTGAAGTCCGCTGCCATTCCAGTCGGGCCACTGACTCCTGTATAGCCAGGTTGATAGCCCGCCGTGTTCCAGACAAGGAACTCGATCGTGTTGACGCCGCTCTCTACCGTACCAACCACGCCGTTCTGCAAATAAGACGTCGTCCATGGCGAAGGCTGATCCAGATTATTGACCCCTAGACCCACGCCATTCAGTTTAATTTCACTGAGATAATCATCGGAGAGCCATCGGAAGTCGAATGTCGTGTTGGTTGTTGCGCCTGCCCAGTTGAAGCCGAAAGCGTAAGTATAGAGGCCGCCCGGCACGCCCCCTTTCCCCTGCGCACGGCGTGCCTCGGGGGCTTTCC
>CAZDNQ010000790.1:0-2510 GCA_964506605.1 uncultured Victivallis sp.
GACATCTATTGCGATGGTGACTGGGCGATGGTGCTAGGAGCAATTGATAAGATAAGAAACTATGATGGTGATAAACCCCTATGTATTTATCTCCCCATCGAATATCCGCATCCCCCGTATTGCGTCGAAGAGCCATGGTACAGCATCACAGACCGCAGCAGGCTGCCGAAACGGATACGTCCGCCGAAAAACTACAAGGGCAAGGCATCAATCCTCAGGGGGATTGCCGAAGGACAGGGGCTCCAAGGCTGGACGGATGATCGCTGGACCGAACTCAGGGCGACATATTACGGGATGTGCTCCAGGCTTGACCACCAGTTCAAGATGCTTATGGATGCGCTGAAGACCAGGAAGATCTACGATGACTCTGCGGTATTCCTCTTTTCCGACCATGGCGACTATACTGGCGACTACGGGATCGTTGAAAAGACGCAGAACACCTTCGAAGACTGCCTTTCCCGCGTGCCTTTCATAATCAAGCCTCCAAAGAACGTCAAGGTTAAGCCTCGTGTCAGTGACGCAATGGTGGAGCTGGTGGATTTCTCCGCGACCGTATATGAACTTGCCGGCATTGATCCGGACTACGACCATTTCGGCAGGAGCCTCCTTCCTGTACTTTCTGGAAAAACTGACGAGTTAAGGGATGCTGTGTTCTGCGAAGGCGGACGCCTGATCGGGGAAATCCAGGCGATGGAGAGGCAGAGCACATCGGCAAATGATGCCAGCTCAAAAGAGTTCGGCCTTTATTATCCCAGGCTCAGGCTGCAGACAGAAGACTGGAAGATCCCATACCATACAAAGGCGGCCATGTGCCGGACCAGGAAATTCAAATATGTCCTCAGGCATTACGAATCCGATGAATTATATGATCTGGCAAAGGATCCCGGTGAGAAAAGAAACCTCGCAGGCAATCCCAAGTATGCCAAAATCCTTTCCATCATGAAGGAACGCATGCTCAAATGGTACATGGAAACCTGCGACGTGGTCCCGAGGAACACAGACAGAAGATAATCATGAACCATGGCAGGATTGACAGCATGGGGCCGCATCGGTGATCTTGTAGATCTTGTTATACTTTCAAAAATATGAACTTAAGGGGAGACATGAAGGAAAACCTAGCCTTGCAGAGCTTCAGCCTGCATCCGTACAAGGACAACAAAGAAGTAATTGAAAAAGCCAGGGGTCTTGGACTGAGACGTATGGAACTCTGCGAAGTCCATGTGGACTTCAACGATGAAAAGACTTTTGACGGAGTGATAGATCTCTACCGCCAAGCTGGAATAGATATTGTCAGCATCGGGGTTGAGATGATGAGGAACGATCCGGTTATGGATGAGAAGAGGTTCCTGTTCGCCAAAAAGGCCGGAGCCAGCCATATCAGTGTCTCATTCGACGCCAGAAAAGTCCCGGAAGCTTTTCGGACAGCTGAAGAGCTTGCCGGCAAATACGACCTCAAGCTCGGAATACATAACCACGGCGGACGCCACTGGCTGGGCTCTTCAGAAGCATTGTCCGCAGTATTTGAAAAGGTAAATCCAAGCATTGGATTGATGCTAGATACGGCCTGGGCCATAGATTCTGGAGAGGATCCGTTGAAGATGGTTGAAAGTTTCGCCGGCCGCCTTACAGGCCTGCATCTTAAGGATTTCATATATGACAGGTCAAGGAAAAGACAGGAGGTCGCGGTCGGAACCGGGAACCTTGATCTTCCGGGTCTCTTCAAGCTGTTGAAGAAAATGGACTTTGGAGGTCTTCTTATCCTCGAACATGTCGGAAGCATGGAAACACTGGAGCAGTCCATAGCCAATATAAGGTCCGCCAATAATCATTAAATCTCTGCTCAAAAATCCTCTTACCGTTTGAAAGAGAGATAATAATAATTATCTTTATGCTTCCTATCAAAACCCCTAGGAGGAATATCCAATGGCCAAGAAGATAAGTCCCGCCGCAAAGGTCTCCGTAAAACCCGTAGAGAAGAAACTCCGCGTTGCTTGCATCGGCGCAGGAGGCATCGCAAACGCCCATCTCACCGAATTCGCGAAGATGAAGGACGTCGAAATCATCGGACTCGCAGATCCCATCATGGATTCAATGGTCAAGAAGGCCGAACAGTTCAAGATCCCCCTCGACAACTGCTTCACCGACTACAGGGCGATGCTTGCCAAGCTCAAGCCCGATGCCGTCAGCGTATGCTCCCCGAACGGCGCACACGAGGAAAACACTATCGCAGCCCTTGAGGCGGGAGCACATGTGATCGTCGAGAAACCTATGGCGATGAACGCCGTCCAGTCGCAGAAGATGATCGACATAGCAAAGAAGGCGAAGCGCAAGCTTGTCATCGGATTCCAGTACCGCTACGACGGTCGCAGCGCGTATCTTCGTGAAGCCGTCAAGAATGGGACCTTCGGCGACATCCTCTACGCCCGCGTCCAGGCCCTCAGACGCCGCGGCATCCCGAACTGGGGAGTCTTCGGACGCAAGGATCTGCAGGGCGGCGGCCCCATGATCGA
>CAZDNQ010000791.1:0-1473 GCA_964506605.1 uncultured Victivallis sp.
CCTTCATTTCTACATCGGGGACCAATTCGTTCTTGTAGTCATCCCAACTGGTCGGGTTGGTGACTTTGGGCAGGTACAGCTGGTCCAGTTCGGGGAAAGAGCGTTCGCCCCCTGCATTAAAGGTCACTTTCCTGTCACCCAAACGCAGCTTCCAGGCACCCCACTGCACCCCCTCACGCTCATATTCCATACTTCCCCCAAGCTTTTCGATCACAGCTCTTACCAAATCGTACACTCTGTCGGTCATTTTTCTCCTTATATCGAATTATCAGCTGAGTGTTCTGATAGAATAATACAGTTATACCCGTAATAAAGCATACCCCAGGAGGTTACCTTGATTAATTCTGCAAAAGACTATCCGATTTCTCAAATTTTTGACATCGAGACAAAAGTCGTATATCAAATTCCACGTTACCAGCGAGAATATAGCTGGAGTCGCCCTGAATGGGAAAACCTTATTGACGATATTATGGACAATGCACCTGGCTATTATTTGGGTTCTATCATTTGCATCAATCCAACTACAGATTCACTCGAAGTTCAGAAACTTGAATTAGTTGATGGTCAGCAGCGTCTTTTGACAATCTCTCTTCTTTTTGCTGCTCTGTATGCGCATTTGGATGGCAAGAAACTTGACGGTGACATGCAAGCTGAAAAATTCAATATTCGCCGAAAGCTAATATTGAAAGGCACGGATGATCAATTGCGAATAATCCCTCAAATTCAAAACAAGAATCAGGATGATTACATCAGTCTGCTCTCCAATTTGCATCTTTATCCCAACACTCCTGCCCCAGCCTATGCTGGAAATCGCCGGATACACAGAGCTTATCAATACTTCACGGAACGGTTCAAAAAACTAGATGAAGAAAACGGGAATTCGATCACAACTCTTATGGACCTGCTTGAGAAAATAAATATTTCTACCTTGGTAAAAATAGAGGTATCCAGCCATGCCGATGCTTACACACTTTTTGAGTCTCTAAATAATCGAGGAATGCCATTAACCGCTGTGGATTTGATAAAAAACAAATTACTAGCTCGAATGGAAACCACCTCACCAGGACGAATAAATTATGCCTTTAATCAATGGACCTTACTGCTGGATTACTTAGGCAACAATTATGCCACTCAAGAACGCTTCTTCCGTCAATTTTACAATGCTTATCGAGAAGACCTAAAAGACATCTACTCTGTCCCAATTGCCACACGGTCTAATATTATGAAGATTTTCGAGAAGTTAATTGATGCCGATCCTGAAGGCTTTATTAAAAGGATCGTTGAAGCTGGAAGAATATATTCAATCCTCCTTGATCCTGATCAAGATCATATCCCTGCTAACCTTGTGAGAGCCCTAACTAATCTTGACCGAATCCAAGGAACCCCATCCTACTTGCTGATGATGTATCTTCTCGACAAGCAGTCGGAGTTGGGTCTTTCCGATGACCAACTGGTGTCAATCACTAACACCCT
>CAZDNQ010000791.1:1483-2505 GCA_964506605.1 uncultured Victivallis sp.
CCTTGTCCGCTTCTTTGTGCGACGTAACCTGACAGATACACCACCAACGCGTGATTTGACTCGCCTCTTCATAGAAATCATCGCGAACAAGGATAACAGAACCGGCACAGATCTTAAAGAGTATATAGAAAGCAAACTTGCTAGCAGATCTGCTTCAGATGAATCGTTCCATTCAAAACTTATTGGACCCATCTATCGGGAGAATTATGGAGTCACACGGTTTATCCTTTGTGACCTCGCTGAGCAAGCAATGAACATAGAGACTATGACAGATTTGTGGGCAAAATCTGGGGACAATTTCATATGGACAATCGAACATATTTTCCCACAAGGAGAGACAATTCCAAAGGAATGGGTGAATATGGTAGCTGAAGGTGATTATGAAAAAGCGAAAGCAATCCAGGAAGAGTATGTACATTGTTTAGGTAACCTTACAATCACTGGCTTTAACAGCACCCTAAGCAATAAAAGTTTCGAGGAAAAGCGAGATCGGACCGATCGTCAAGGAATGTATGTTGGCTATCGCAACGGTCTCAGCCTGAACAACGATCTGCTCGAGGTGGACAGCTGGAATAAAGAGCATATCGAGCAACGCACCGAAAAGCTAGTTGCTCAAATTCTTGAATTGTATAGAATGTAGAATTGTCTGCTTAATATTTGTTTTTTTAAGCATCCATAGTGTCAGGTTGAAAATCGCAACCTGACTTAAACTTGCCCTACCCCAACCAAGTTGTGTGTGCGTGCAGCATGCAAGCGATGCGGCGAAGCATGGCAATCTACCTTTGATCTGCTCCCTGTTTCCTTCTCCCCGTTCCTTATTCCCCGTAGGGAAACGACCATGGCAATTTGTCTTTTCTTTTCCTTATCACCTGTTAGCTACAAGCTTCAGCTTCCTCGCTCATGGCTGGAAAATTTATGTTTCCTTGAAGAAATGTATTATAAAAACTGGGTGCTTTACGTCTGCATTGGAATTCAGTAGCATCGTTCTCTTTAAAAATGTCACTCATATTTTCTGGTAAGGG
>CAZDNQ010000792.1:0-2493 GCA_964506605.1 uncultured Victivallis sp.
GTATCCGTCACAGTGAACGATGTTCAGGTCGGAACCGGCACAGCCTCTCAGGAAGGCCGCGGAAAGCATCGCAGCTGAATCGGCGCTGAAGAACCTGGACAACATGCCGCCTCCCTTACCCGTCACTCCAACCCCAACAGACACCTGACATCCAACATGGCGGAATCATTCACACTTTCGTATCCCCGCAAGATAATCTTCGGGAATGGCAGCGCCTTGAAGCTGCCGTCGTGCCTTCCCGGTGGCGCAACCGTCCTGCTGGTCCTGGGCGGAAGCGTGAAACGTTCTGGAAAAGCCGGAGAAATCAGCAGTTGCATCACGGGAGTGCGAGTCGTCGAGTTCAGCGGCGTTCCTCCAGAACCGCCGCTCTCGTCCGTAGATGAGATCGTTGAACTTGGCCGCAGGGAGGATGTCCGCGCAGTCGTGGCAATAGGAGGAGGAAGCGTGATCGACGCGGCGAAGGCTGCGGCGATGATCATACCGAACCGGGGCGGATGCCGGGACTACTTCAGCGGCTCCAGGAAGGTCGATGGGAAAGGCCTCTTCTTTGCGGCCCTTCCGACCACGGCCGGAACCGGCGCGGAAATAACCTGCAACTCAGTGCTTACTGATCCGGAGACGAAAATCAAGAAGTCGATAAGAAGCCCGTTCATGGTTCCGGATGTCGCCATCGTCGATCCGGCGCTGACATTGGATGCCCCGCCCGCCCTGACCGCCGCAAGCGGTCTCGACGCATTCACGCAGGCCGTGGAATCTTTCACTTCCGCGGACGCCAATCCGGTCACGCGTGCTCTTGCCGCGCAGGCATGCAGGATCATACTCGGCAGCATCTGCAGGGCATATTCAGATGGCAGGGACCTCCAGGCGCGCACTGAAATGGCGAAAGGAAGCCTTATGTCTGCGATGGCGTTTTCCCAGAGCGGTCTCGGGGCGGTCCATGGTCTCGCACATCCGATAGGTTCGCTTCTCGGGATCCCCCATGGTGTCATATGTGCGATGCTGCTCGTACCTGTGCTTGAATGGAACCTGCCAGTATCAGCCGACGACTATGGCGAACTCGCCAGGGAATGCGGCCTCGCCGGATCCGGAGAATTCATCAGCGCCGTAAAATCGGCATGCGAAAGACTGAAAATCCCGTCCGACCTCCGCTCCATCGGCTTGAAGGAGGAACATTTCCCCTTCATAACAAGGAACTGCAGGAGCAGGAGCATGGAATGCAATCCGAGAAACATGACTGATTCCGAAATAGATACCTTCCTCCGGAAACTGATTGCCTGACCCCATCCTGTCTCCTGTTGTAATGATTTACGGCGATAGTTCTTGCAATATCCCCTTCATTCAATAGTTTAAACGGGAAACACGGGAGTTACCTTCAAACGATGAAAAAGGTTTTGATCCTTGACGATGAAAGCTCATTGCGCATGATGCTGCGCCTTATCATACAGAAGGCAGGCGACTGCGATATCCATGAGGCAGGCACGCTTGCCGAAGCAGTCACCCTCTGCAAGGGTAACAAGTTCGACGCCATATTCCTTGATCACAACGTGCCGGACGGGGTAGGCTGGAAGCTGGCCGAGGCGATTAAGGAAGATCCGGAACCATACGGCAATCCCAAGCTGATAGGAATGTCTGGAAGCGTACCGTACGACAGCAAGCGCCAGCTGTTTGACTTCTACATGGAAAAACCGTTTTCGGCGGTTGACGTGATGCCTCGCATCAGCGGAATTATCTCGGAAGACACCTAGACGGGAATCAACCGCACAACGCCAGCTACTCCTCCTCGATCTCCGGCGGCTTGAAGATGACCTGCCCCTCGAACCTCAGGTCTATCGTGGTGGCGGGATTGTTTGATATCTTCTTCTGTTTCAGCGCCTCCCTCAGCACCAGCAGCTTCTCGTCGAACTTAGCCCTGGCGAAGATTGCGCTCAACGGCATGTCGGCGATCGGGGAAATGAAACTCATCTGGATCTCCTTGGGAGTGGCAAGCGAGATTTTCAGGATCCTGATCTCCGGATATTTCTTGACGACCAGCATGATAAGCTCCATCGCCTGCTTGAGCTGGTTCATCTCCTCCCCCGGCACTGGACGCCTGTCGGTCTTGAATCCTGTAATCACGGGAAGGTTCTTCTTGAGGTTGACGCATGTCCTGGCATCCATGACGTTGCCGCCCGAATCAACCAGGAGGCTCGAGCTTGAATTGTAGAGATATGCGCGGGGAATCCGCTCAATGATGTTCACCTGGAGCGTGTCGGGCAGCACCCTGGACATGGACACGTTCTCAATTCCGGGCTGGCTTGACAGGGTCTGGAATTTCGACTGCAGGTTGATCGCGAAGAGGTTTGTCGTTCCGGTCTTGATGCCCAGGAGGTTTGACATGTCTGCCTCCTTTCCGTTCCACCAGCCGCTGCTCCTCACATCGACATGCCTTAGTACGAAGTGGGCGTTCGCGGAGAAGAGCGACTGCTTCGCCAGCCAGAATGCAAGTATGATGCA
>CAZDNQ010000793.1:0-2490 GCA_964506605.1 uncultured Victivallis sp.
TGATCGTGGTGTTGCCGAGATTGTCAAAATAACCGGCGACGAAGTCGACATGGGGGATATCCTCGATGATCTTGTCCTTCAGGCGCTGGGCCATGCAGCCGAGGACACCGATGATTATGTCCGGCTTCTGCTTTTTCAGTTTTATAAGGATGCCGACTTTCCCGAGTGCCTTGCGTTCGGCCTGTTCCCTTACGCTGCAGGTGTTGAACATGAGTATGTCCGCCTTGTCCTCGTCCAGCACCATCTCGTATCCGGCGACCATTAGTGCGGAAGCTGCAGCCTCCGAATCCCGTTCGTTCATCTGGCAGCCGTATGTCTTAATATAGAATTTCATAATGCCATCTGTATTGAAAAACCCAATGTTTTATAGTAGTTTAAAAGCTTTGAAAGATATATCTTCATCCTGCAAAATAAACTTTGCGGAATGGAATTAGGTCATTTTTTACTGCAGGGGGCTTTCAGTGGAAGCATTAGGTGTGCTGGCTGTACTGTTTTTCATGGGGATCATCCTGATCTTCCCTATATGGGTAATCGTCCTTCTCTACAGCCTCAAAAACGCCCAGGACAGGATGAATTCCGAGTTCAAGGAGTTCATGCAGGTGGAAAGGCTGAGAAGGCTTTCGGAACTCAAGCCTCCTGCCAGACAGGAAGAGGGACCAGTAAAGCCTGCCGCTGAAAAAGCTCCTGAACCAGCGCCTAAGACTGAAGCTGCCAAGCCAGTTCCTGCCGTTCCAATAATTCCTGAGAAGAAGCCCGAACCCGAGATGGCCGCAAAAGTGGCGGAGCCGGCTGCGAAATCCGCACCGCAGGAAACAATGATTTTCGAGGAGAAATCAATCCTGTCGGGCATGATTGAAGAAGAACCTGAACATGAGCTTGAAGAGAAAGCTCCGCCCAGGGCATGGACACCGCCTCCGCCACCTCCGCCTCGCGTGCCTACTGAATTCGAGAAGAACGCCCAGGAGATGATGAACAAGATATGGAGCTGGATTGTTGTCGGAGAGGAGCACAGGCCGAAGAATGTCTCGTTTGAATATGCTGTCGCCAGCGTCTGGCTCCTGCGTTCCGCAATCATAATAATTCTGACAGGGATAGGATTTTTCCTCAAATATTCCATAGAGAACAATCTTGTCGGGCCTTATGCGAGGATCGCAATCAGCATTACCGCCGGGCTTGCAATGCTGATTGCAGGGATAAGGCTCGCGGGGAAGAAATACCATATAATCGCACAGGGGCTTCTTGGTGGCGGCCTGGCGACGTTGTACCTGAGCATCTTCGCGAGCTACAAGATCTACAAGATTATTCCCGATGCGAAAATTTCCTTCGCCCTGATGATACTGATAACCGTAGCGGCCGCGATTATCGCAGTAAGGCTCAATTCGATGCTTGTCGCCATCTTCGGCATTGTCGGCGGCTACTGCACTCCTATAATGCTGAGCACGGGCACAGCCGACTTCCCAGGCCTCTTCTCCTACATGCTGATGCTCGGGATAGGCGTCATCGCCATAGCGAAGTACAAGGACTGGAAGATACTCAACTCGCTCAGCTTCGTGTTCACTTACGGCCTCTGCTGGGCGTCGATGGACAAGTTCTACAAGCAGGATGACTTTACGGTCGTCATCAGCTTCCTCTCGATGTTCTTCCTGCTTTTCGCCGCTATTCCGATCATGAACAACGTGTTCCACAAGCAGAAGTCGAACGCCCTGACACTGCTCGGGCTTTTCCTCAACGCAGCTGCGTTCTTCACTTCGGCCGCATATCTGGTGAACGATCTCTACGGGCGCAAATGGGTTGCGGCCATCACGCTCTCGCTGGCAGCCTTCTACATCATCCAGATACTGCTGTTCCTGAACCGGAAGATAACCGACAGAAACCTGCTGGTGCTCCTCACAGGATTCGCATCGTTCTTCATAACTCTCACGATCCCGCTGCTGCTTTCCGACGAATGGATCACCACCGCCTGGTCGATACAGGCGCTTGTATTCCTCTGGATGAGCTGGAGGATGAGGAGCAACTTCATCCGAACAATCGCATATGTCCTTTATTTCCTGGCGTTCGCGCACCTCTTCATGTTCGACTTCCACAAGAACTTTGTCTTTGCCAGGAACCAGGACTATTTCAATGAAATGCTGACCCGTCTCATGACTTTCGGCTCGCTGATAGCGTCGATGGCCTTGGGATACATGGTGCTGAGAGCCGAAAGGAAGGAACAGGGCGTGATCTCCAGCGACAACGACACGAAGGAGTTCATACCGCAGGCTGCTTCGGCCGCGACATTCGCATGGATCGGCGCAGGGCTGCTATTCATCTATATGCACTTCGAGTTCTACTACATGAGCAGGAACTTCTATCCTCCATGCCAGATGCCGCTCCTGACCCTGATATGGATCGCAGCAATACTTGTATCAGCGTTCTCATACTCAAAGTCATCCAAGACTGCGTACATGGTCATCTCGGTAATCCTGGCGTTCGGGCTCCTCTTCAAGATAT
>CAZDNQ010000794.1:0-2489 GCA_964506605.1 uncultured Victivallis sp.
CGTTGATCTCGGGGCTGTTGATGAGGTTGGATATGTTCTGGTCCTTGAGTGTCTTGAGCGCTTCATCGAGCCTGTCGAGATAGTAGTAGCCTCTCGCCTGTTCTATATAGGCGAGCCCTGCTATTGCATCTGTGCTCCAGAGCAAGTCCTTTATCGGCTTGAAGGAGTCGTTCACCATAGTCTTCCAGCCATCCTGCTTCTTGTCGATCATCTCCTCGACCGTGTTCATCCTGATCTGGATCTGCTGGAGCTTGGTGTCCCTGTCGTCTCCGCCGCCTGCGTTCTTGTCCCCGCCCTCATTCTTCTCAAGGGCGTTCAGATATGTCGCGACCTTCTCGGCCTCCTTGCTCTTGCTCATCTGCTGGTAGGCATATATAAGGTACTGAACCGCCTCCTTGAACTCCTTGATGCTTTCCTCGGTGGTCGGAGGCGCCGCGAGATAAACCTTGAAATATTCCTCGAGCGCGGTCGCGGCCATGTCAAACTTCTGCTTCTTCACGGCCTCCATGCCCAGCGCCCTGCGCGAATTGGGATAGTACTTGCTGGACGAGGGGATCGAATTGATGATTTTGTTGGCGTCGTCCGCCTTGTTCGTCAGGAAATATGTCATGCCCTTCTGGATCTTCAGGAGGTCCGTATCAGGACCGTTCTTCGAGATCTCCTGGTCGACCACGAGCTCGGAGTAGTCGAACATTTTAAGTTCATTCAGCTTCTTTGAAAGGGCGATCGCCATTTCCGCGTCCGACCTGGCCAAGGCGGAATATGGGAATAATAGGGCTGATGCCGCAAGAAGCGCGAAAACTGACAAGACTCTGGTGGGTCGCATCTCTGTTTCTCCTTATTATATATAATGTATTATTGACTTCCCTTAATAAATTCGACGCGGACTTCGCGGCTGCGCGGCCCGTCGAACTCGCAGAAGTAGACGCACTGCCATGTTCCCAGGCACAGCCTTCCTCCGCTTACTGGTATCGTAAGTGAGAGCCCCATGAGCGAGGCCTTCACATGGGCCGCCGAGTTCCCCTCGGCATGCCGGTACATACTATTTGCCCATGGCGCTATCTTGTCAAGCAGTAATATAATATCGCGCCTGACATCGGCATCGGCATTTTCATTTATTGTCAGCCCGGCTGTCGTATGCATCGAGAACACGGTGCAGATTCCCGAATCCATCCCCTTCGGCATGAGCGCCGATATCTGCGGAGTTATATCCACAAGCTCCGTGTGCTCCCTTGTTTGGATCCTGACAGTCGGCATTTCCAAAAGCTCCCTGGGCTTCCATTTGCATTGTGCAGTTGCCTAGCAAAGCAAACTAAAACTTTAACAGGAAAACGGCGGATTTAAAGTCCCGCCTGCGTATTTTACTGATTTTTTTCAGAATCATCCCGCAGGATGAGGGATGGCTTGTTGGATGAATTGATGATTGGTTTGAGTTCAAAATAAAACAAAAGCCATGGAGATGAATGATAATTATTGGAAAAGTGTTTCAGATAACTTTATCTCTTTGCCGCCCAACTGCTCAATTATTCAATCACCCAGTCGACCAATCATCCAATCATAAATGGGTTGGCAGTGGATTTTTTTTGAAACGCCCGTAATGCACCAGCCATATATGTTAGGAAAAACTCCACGCTTCCATATGTCAGGAGCGCGGGCATCCTTGCCCGGCGTTCTTGGAACCTGTCCCTGTTCCGGCCTGCTTTGGATTTTCATGTTTTCGGGCTTGACATTTATATATGTAAAAATATGTTATAAATATATAAAACCATGGAATTCCCATGGATGCGGTCATGTCTGCAGCGACAAAACACGAAAGATAAAGGTGGGACGCATGGACTTTGATTTTACAGCTCCCGGCAGGATTGTCTTCGGACCGGGAAAGGTTTCCGAGATAGGTAATGTCTCGTCAGGTTTCGGAAAGAAGGCTCTGATCGTCTGCGGCCCGCGCTGCGCATCGTCCGGACTCCTGGACAAGGTGTCGCGGCATTTGAAATCATCCGGAGTCGATTACGCAGTCTTCGACGGAGTCGTCCCCAATCCTACAACGACATCTGTTGAGGAGGGGATCAGGAAATGCAGGGAGGACGGGTGCGGGTTTGTCATAGGGGTCGGCGGAGGATCCGCGCTGGACACTGCGAAGGCCATCGCTGTTGGAGCATCGCATCCTGAACCGATATGGAACTATGCGATTGGGAAGACTCCGATCACAGCCAGAACACTTCCAGTGATTGCCGTCACTACCACGTCCGGCAGCGGGAGCCACTGCACATGTTTCTCGGTAATAACGAATCCAGACACGCACCAGAAGCCCGGCATGGGCTCCCCTCATATCCTGCCGAAGGTGGCGATCGTCGATCCGGAGCTGATGCTAAGCATGCCCGGAGCCTTGACCGCCATATGCGGGTTTGATGTATTCTCGCACGCGGTTGAGGCGTATACCTCCAAGGCGGCGAATCCAATGAGCGACATCTTCGCCGAAAAGGCGATTA
>CAZDNQ010000795.1:0-2480 GCA_964506605.1 uncultured Victivallis sp.
CGTATGCAGCATCGGGAAGAGCGACATCCGGGCCTATATGCTCCTGCGTGAAGCCATCGAATGCCAGGCAGTACGCGTTTGCCATGGCAAGGCTGTCAGGGAGAACGAACAGGAACTGAAGAGAATAGCCGCCAAGTTCAATGTCCCGTCTAAATCCGCAATCGAAAAGTTCCATCTGGAGTTTGAATTCCACTGCAGGCTTGTCTCCCTTGCCGGCTCCGCGAAGGTCAGCGAGTTCTTCGAGAAGGCGATGAAGCTCATACTCTACTATAAGATGAACCGCCTCCAGGACAAGGCCGACAGCACCGAATACAGCGACCACGTGAGGCTGGTAGACCTGCTGAAAACAGCCGATCCGGACAAGGCGGAAAAGTATCTGAGGCTGCACCTAAATTCAGATTATTATGTTTAAGGAGATATCCATGAGAAACCATTACATGCTTTCAGTCATAGCCGTTTCATCCGCGATAATATGTTCATCATGCAGTTCAGAAAAGGAAGATACTACAATGGGATTGGATTCCGGTTCAAAGATCATAGATGTCTCAAGATTTGGCGCCAGGGGGGACGGCAGGACAGATGACACGGCGGCAATCCAGAAGGCGGTGAATGCGCTCATAAAGACAGGAGAAGGATCCACCCTCCTCTTCCCAAAGGGGAAATACATCGTCAATATACTTTCCTATAAGGATGTCGAAGCGGTAATCGCCATGGACAAAGTGGACAAGGTCACGATTGACGGACAGGGCTCCGAGATAATCGCCGCATGCCAGAAGATGAACGTAATAAGCATTAAGAACTCAAAAAATGTAACTGTTAAAAACCTCAGCATCTACTGGGACAGGCCGTATTTCTCACAGGGAAAGGTCATCGCGTCCACTGCCAGTTCCATGGATATACGTGTCGACGACAATTATCCAATCGACGGAACGGAGAGGATCGAGGCTCTTATGGATTACGATCCTGCTACGAGGATGCCGATAGCAAGGTTTGACCTGTTTGGAAGTGCAATTACGAAAAAGGAGCTGATTGCGCCTCAGACGCTAAGGCTTGAGATAAAAAGCAAATGGGAGACTCCCGAGAAGACAAAGTATGTCTCGGACATGCTTTCAGGATTGCCCGCCGGCACGCTCATGCTTCTCAGGCATGCCATCTACGGGCAGTATGCCATGGACATAAACATCTGCGAAAACGTCAATATTGAGAATGTCAACATATGGGGCGTGCCGGGAATGGCCATCCATATGACCCAGTGCAGGGATGCGCATATTAAAAAGCTCATAGTCGAGCCCAAACCAGGCACTGGCAGGCTGATGTCGACAACGGGCGACGCCGTATTCATCATGTTTCCGATGGGTGAACTGCTTGTCGAGGACTCCCGCATCGAAGCATCTGGCGACGACTGCCTTCCCATCAACGGGAAATACCTGAAAATCACGGAGATGCCGGACAGGTCAACTGTGAAGTTCAAGGTCGATGTCGGTTGGCCAGGTCCGGTTCCTCGTCCTGGCGACAAAATCGACTTCTATGGCGGAAAAGACCTGTTGCAAACGGCGACCCTTACGGTTGACAGCGGTCGCTTCGACGCCAAGGAGAAATGCCACATAGTGAAGTTCAAGGAGGAGCTGCCAAAGTCAATCTCAGCCGGTGATGTGGCTTACAATTCAGCCTTCGCCTGTACGAAAATAACCGTGAAAAACACAGTCCTGGGCGCAAACCGCAGCCGGGCGACAATCATCTCCGCCAGAAATGTCGAGTTCACCAACGTGAGGATCCACAATACAGGGCTTGCCGGCGCAATGGTGTTTGGCGACAAGGACAGATCCCATCGGCCCGGGCCTTCAGCTGAAAACATCACTTTCATGAACTGTACGTTCGAATCATGCGCGCTTGCTCCTCTTGTGGTCTATACCGGCGCCCCATCGCCGGGGATGGCGCAGAAGAACATCAATGTCATAGGCTGCACTTTCATTGAAAATGAACCTCTGAAAAAACTCAGGGTGAAGGGTTCGATGTTCAAGGATGTCCTATTCTACCAGGCGGGAATCTGCTTCAAGGACGTCGCAAAAGGGCTTATAAGCGGCAACACATTTGAAGGCTTTGAAACCGCAATAGCCGTGTCAAATACTGCAGGCATATCAATCAAGGGTAACAAATGCCTGGATCCGGCCCCGGCCCGGATTGTGATCGACAAGGGTGCAAATCCAAATCTTTTCCTTGCGGGGAACGCCAACCTGAGGACCGAAGACAACACCGGAAAATACAATTTCTCATATCTCTACTATTGCGATATGAGATAATTGGAGGCATCCATGAGATATAAAGCTGTCAAGTGCCGATTTACCTTGATTGAACTTTTGGTCGCCGTGCCCGGCGCAGCTGAGAAACACAATGCGTTTCAAGCGAAGACGAGAGTAGCCCGCAGGGCGACTGTGTCCGGCATAGCTTCCTTGCGAAGCCGGAAGCGCTCAACAGCGTTT
>CAZDNQ010000796.1:0-2474 GCA_964506605.1 uncultured Victivallis sp.
CTTCAGGCACCGTCCAAATGACTGTCATCCAGACCAATAAGATTGAGATGTATGTACTGACGCAGAGCGTACATGTTGAAAGCCATGACATGGAGAAAGTCCCGCCGGTCTCGCGTTCGGTCACGGTTCTGATAAAGGACGGCGTTGAAATTGAATCCTATTCACCGAGCTACCTTTATTCGAAGTTGTCCGAACTTAAGATAGACATGCTTGCCGAGGCGACGAAGGATGCAACGCTCCGTGCAACGCAGATCGTTACTAACGCCAATGGGAAGCTTGGCCGTCTTGTAGAGGCGAAAATGGGAGTGATGCAGATAAATCCCAAGGGGGTCTCACTTGTCTCCGACACTGGCAACAACGATACTTCCAGCTACGAGAAGGAGATTATGGCGGTGGTCACGGTGCAGTTTGAACTTCTTTAGGCCATCTGGGTTTCCAGAGTGGCAGAAAGTTGGAAAAGTGGGACAACTATTATAGCTAAGGCAGACAGGAAGCGATTTTTCCGGATTGATTCCGGCATAGGGACCGTCCGAAACAAACTACAGAAAGGAGATTTTTTTTCATGATTCCTTCTTTAAGAAATGCATTCGGGATCGTATTGCTCGGAGTGATGGCGTCCTTCCTAGTCTCCCAGGCGCGTGCAGATGTCATGGTGAAATCCGGGGACAAGATTGTGTTTTTGGGAGACTCCATCACTCATCAGGGAGGCGGTGCGGAAGGCTGGTGTACCCTGGTGGTTTCCAGTTTGAAGGCCATAGGGGTCGACGTCGAACAGGTGAATGCCGGCCGGGGTGGAAACACTTCAAGGGATATGGCTGCCCGCTTTGAAAACGATGTGATTTCCAAAAAACCTGCATTGATGACATTGCTCTGCGGAACCAACGACAATCCCAACCATGGACTTTCACTGGAGGAATCCAAGAAAAATATCAGGGAAATCGTCGAGAAGACACAGGCCGCTGGAATCAAGGTGATCATCCTCACGATGCCGGTGAGGGGCGGAAATCTGAAAGAAAATGACTATAACGAGTTTATACGTGCCTTTGCAAAAGAAAAGAAGATACCTCTTGCCGACGTCTTTGCGGAAATGAAAAAGACACTCTCTGAATACAATGCGAAAAATCCATCACTTCCCCAGAAATCGCCTCCTCTGCTTACCATCGCCGACGGCACCCACATGAATCAGAGAGGGAACCAGGTCATTGCACAGTGCGTATTGACGGTGCTTGGCCTGAGCCCGGAACAGATATCAAAAGTAAAAGCGGCCTGGCCTCCTCTTCCTCCTCCCGGAGGCGAAGCCACAAGTGGTAAAAAGTGAGGGGTTCCGTTTCCTTGCTGCCGCCTCTCCATAGGCTCACATTGCACCCCGTTGCCTGTTTTTGGAGCTTCCCTTTAGTGAATTTTCAAAAATCCGGTCTATATTATCAACATGGTTAAGACAGTTGACAAATCATCTGCAAGCATAGCCGCCGGCAATGAGATCGCCAGGATGAAGACGCTGGCGGGTGAATCGCTGTCCAGTTTCAATGTCCTCTTTGAACATGCGTCAGGCAAGGAACTGAAGATACATGATTTCGGCCACAGCGAGCTCCTGTCGCTCTTTTCCCAGATACTGCAGGCTATTGACTCCGAGCTTGATCGTTTCCCCGGAAAAGGCGCCAAGTCCTCACGCATGAGCAGAATCTCCCAGGACGGCCCGGATTCGATCGACTACCTGAATTCGCTCATCGGACAGTGCAGGAAGCAGGGCTTCAGCGACATACTCATTGCGGCCATCATCGAGTCGGCGACGATGGAACAGGCCAGCATGAACGAGAAAAAGAACGATGAGATGGTCAAGTTCAAGCTTGCCCATGGCGACCGCCTGGTCAAGTCTGGAATAAAGCTCATTACCGATTATGTGGATATGCTGTCCGCCTTGGATTGCAAAGGTGCCGGGCTCTCAAGACTTTCACCTTCGTTCAAGGAGAAAATTTCAACTTCTGAGATATTCAATTCCAAGACAGATCTCAAGTCCATGATGATCAACGAACTCCAGGAGCGCTTCCAGAAGATGGATCCTTTCCTCTCCGGTGACCGCGCCTTCCGTATAATCGACGCGAAGTTCATACCTGCAAAACTCGGTCCGGTCAGGCCGGTCAGCCAGTTCTACGGGTTCCTCTCTGCGAAGGATTTCTTCAGGAAATACCTGTCGGGCTTCTCCAGGAAGGGTGAGAATTTCCCCTTGCTCATCACCAGCCTGCCGGGACTCGGAAAAACACATTTTACAATATCCTATACGCTTTCCTTCGAGAACCTGACGCTTATCCTGTGCGAGCCGCATGACCTCGAGAAGCCTCTTGTGGAAATAATCGAGATTCTCGGTAAGCGTTCCAACAGGCGTTTCGTCCTCTTCTTCGACGACGTCGACACCAGAAAGATCGACTGGTATTATTTCCGGACGAACATCGGCGGAAGCTGCGTCCTCCCGGACA
>CAZDNQ010000797.1:0-2471 GCA_964506605.1 uncultured Victivallis sp.
TGCTGCTGATCCTCGAGGCCAACGGCAAGGTTACCGCTGCAAACATAAATCCGGACGGCTCGTACAACAGCGACGGTGCCGCCGTCCAGATTGCGACAGCATCGCCTGTCAAGGAATGGACATCCCTTGCTTCTTCCGGGAAGGATCTCCTGGTAGGTGCCGCCGACGGATATGTGATCGAGCTTTCCAGGGATGGCGAAAACTGGAAGGAGAAGAAGCGCTGGAACTCGTTCGGGGAAAACAATGCTGACAAGTTCGGAACTGCAATATTCCTGGCTCTTGATTCCAGCAGGCTCTGGATATCCGACAAGATGAGGAACCGGGTGCTCTGCTTTGATCTTGCTGGAAAACTGCTGGCTTCTTACGGTGCCGCTGATTCCGCAGGAAGCGAAATCACAAAATTGAATTCGCCGGCGGTTATAGCGGCCAGCGGAACAAAAGCCGTCGTCTACGACAGCGGCAACCAGCGGATACTGAAGCTTGAAATGAAAGACAAATGATGATGCAAACGCAGCAGGGCAAGTTCACACTGATCGAACTGCTGGTGGTGATTGCGATCATCGCAATCCTCATCGCCATGCTCCTTCCGGCGCTTTCTTCAGCCAAGGAGTGCGCGAAGAGGATTGAATGCTGCGGGAACGTGAGGCAGCTGGCCCTGGCGACGATCCTCTACGCGACCGACTGCGGCGAAACCTTGCCGACTCAGCCTTCGTGGGGCCACGCGATATACGGTGATCTTGTTTCGCCATTGAACAGCAGTTCTAATTCAGCCATGAAGACCCTCTTCCTGGAATACATGAAGACTCCCAAGCCGCCGATATGCCAGTCCCGTACCGGTCCCGATTACTGGTGGATGTATACGTATGGATATTTCACCGGAGGCTCGGCCGACAATGGCATGATGATCCAGCAGGCCATTCACGCGCTGGAAATGAACAGGCAGTGGAACTGCGGAACAGCAGTTGGCGGCAGCACATTTGCAATGTGGGGCGACGTGGTCATCCTCTATACTTTTTCAGGAGCGTATCCGATGAGCCTCAACAACCACTGGAGGAACGGGCGTCAGGCAGGAGGCAATGTCGCCTTCAGCGATGGTTCGGCCCGCTGGCTCGAGATCATGGAAGGGGATGCCCGCGACGCATATGTCAGGGATGACACCGGACAGCTTTCGGCGGCTATTCCCTATAATGCGGTTTATGTGATTACTGAAGGAGACGACCACACGCGTTTGCCGTATCTGTATCCGGAAGGATTCGTCCAGATCGGCAAGGACGGAGTAAGGCTGAGCTCCCTGTTGAATTAACTTTGAAATTGATAGAAGGTGCATAACATATGAACAGCCCAAATACGGCGGTAATTCCGGTCCCGAATACCCAGAAGGACTTTTATGACTGGAACGAACGCCGCCAGCAGAAGGTTGCGGAGGCGAAAAAAGGGTCGCACGACCTGGTCTTCATCGGCGATTCCATAACGCATATGTTTGAGATGGAAGGACGCGGGGCCGTCATATGGAAGAAGTACTACGGCAGGCGCAATGCCTTTGATCTGGGTTATGGATGGGATCTTACGCAGAACGTGCTCTGGCGCCTGGAGAACGGGGAGTTTACCGGGCAGCGTCCGAAGCTTGTGGTGTTAAACATCGGCACGAACAATCTCACGGGAAACAGCACGGCCCGCGCCAACAGCGTGGAGGAGATATTTGAAGGAATAGATGCGATCTGCCATCTTGTCCACAGGAATTCACCTGACAGCAGGATACTTGCAATGGCTGTCTTCCCTCGTGCTCTAAGCAACGATCCAATACATGCAAAGGCCAGGAAGTTGAATTCTGTTTTGAAGTCTGGATTGACTGGCAGGCAGGGAATCATCCACTTGAACATATGGCAGCGCTTCCTTGGTCCCGACGGCGAGATACCAGTTGAACTCATGAACGACCGCTGCCATCCGACGGAGAAGGGGTATGATAAATGGGCGGAGGCGATAGAACCTGTAATAATTCAATTTCTGAAATGAGAGGGGCCTGATGCGAAATATGAAAGGGTACATAATGGAAATCTGTCTTATGCTGGCCGGCAGCATCATGGCTGTCTCAGGTTCTGCGGAGGAGAAGCCGGTTCCGGAAGGATATCGGCTTGTCTGGGCGGATGAGTTCGACAAGGACGGAGCACCTGATCCGAAGAACTGGAAGGCGGAAAACGGTTTTGTGAGGAACAGGGAAGCGCAGTGGTACCAGGCTGAAAACGCATTCTGCAAGGATGGAAAGCTGATCATAGAAGGACGGCGCGAGAAGAAGCCCAACCCCAACTACAAGGAAGGCAGCAAGGAGTGGAAGGAGAACAGGCAGTTCATCGAATACACAGCCGCAAGCCTGATGAACAGCGGACTTCACTCCTGGCAGTACGGACGCTTCGAAGTCAAGGCCAAGATTTCGGCAAAGCAAGGCCTGTGGCCCGCGATATGGTTCCTGGGAG
>CAZDNQ010000798.1:0-2468 GCA_964506605.1 uncultured Victivallis sp.
GGCCTTCGTTTAAAGCGAAGAACGCTTTTCAACTTCGGCTGGCAGGCCACGAGCAACTCGATCAGGGTGAATTTATTCCTTCTCTCCACAGGAGAGAAAAGATCAAATGAATCCGTACTCATCAACCCTCCTATGGGAGTATTACAGTTTCCTTGTTCTTCATCACAAACCGTTTCGCGGCGGTCTTCGTATCATTTCTCATCTCATACTGGTTCATATCCTCGGCATGGCCGTCGAGGAAGGCGACCCCGGATTTACCTGCATGCAGCAGATATATGCCAGTGCTCCATCTTGACCATTCGATCGCCTGGAAGTATGCAAGCGAGTGCCCTCCGGGGAGGCTGGCGGTATCGGCGAACAGCATCGAGCTTGCAGGAAGGCCGACAGCTTTTGTAACGATGTACTGGCGGTTCCAGTTTCCACAGTCGGTACGGGATTCAGACTTCCACCATCTGCTGAAATCACGCGCCGGAAGTTCGGTGCCAGCGTTATATTCAGGGTAATATATGCCGAAACCGCCGTTGCCTCCGCGGGTGCCGACTTTCGAATGTCCGACCTGTCCAGTTGCACCGCTGTTCCAGTTCCAGGTAACGTCATCGTCATAATACTGGTTTCCAGGGCAATACATAGACTGCGGCGTGGTATATTTTTCACCGTTGGGAATCGATGAAGTGCCGGTAAGGAAACTCGGCCAGAAATAATCGGTCCCCCCAATGAAGTATTTCACATTTGCGATGTCGGCATTGTCGACGGCGTATCCGAAAATGGCGAGGGTCGACTGTTTCAGGTTGCTCAGGCAGAGGATGGCCTTCGCCTTTTCCTTTGCGGTCTGCAGGGCTGGAAGCAGTAGCGCGGCGAGGATTGCGATGATCGCAATGACCACAAGCAATTCGATCAAAGTAAAATACTTTGCTCGAATTGGCCTTCGTTTAAAGCGAAATACGCTTTTCAACTTCGGCTGGCAGGCCACTAGCAACTCGATAAGTGTGAACATATTTTTTCTTTTCCGTTTTGAAAAGAAAAATTCAAAGAGGATAGTTTTCATGGATTTGTCACCGCAATTCCTTTCTTGTTCTTCCAGACCCTGATTCCACCCGGCAGACCAGAACCGGGATCATTTATCCGACGGTGGTTGCTGGCGTTCAGGAGATCAGAATCATTGCATGTCTGCACGTGGCCGTCGATGAAAGTGATGTTCACACCGCCGTGCGCCATCCAGAGCCCCTGCTGGTCAGCGGAACCTCCGGCCCAGAACATCGCCGGACGGAATCCTCCATTTCCTACATAAAACTCCCATCTCCATATCCCCGCCATCGAAGTACAGCCGACATATGCATAGGTGTCTGGCTGTCTTACCTTCGAAGGATTGTAGTACCAGGAGTAGTCATGGTTGTAGACAAGATATTTCATATCCTGATATGCGGGATTCGCCCAGGAACAATCTCCCTCGTAGACACCGTAGGTCCCTCCGCGGGTGTTCTTTGGACAGCGGAGGACGTCGGTCTTGTTTGAAGCTATGTATCCCAGGGAATTAGCCCCTTGGAACATCTCGCTCCAGCTGATGAAATCTCCCCAGTTGGGTCCCTCCCAGATGTTCGAGCCGTTCATCCATCCGTCGAAATCAACCGAATAGCAGGAGAAGGCGATGCCTACCTGCTTCTGCTGGCCCACGCAAACTGAAGTTGTCGCCGCCTCCTTCGCCGCCTGCAGGGCCGGCAGCAGAAGAGCGGCGAGGATTGAGATGATCGCAATGACCACAAGCAATTCGATCAAAGTAAAATACTTTGCTCGAATTGGCCTTCGTTTAAAGCGAAGAACGCTTTTCAACTTCGGCTGGCAGGCCACGAGCAACTCGATCAGGGTGAAAGTATTTCCAATTTTCGATTTCCAATTTCCAATTTTGAATTTCAAATCGGCAATCGGCAATTGACAATTGCAAACGATATTTTTCATATCGCCTCCTTCCGGCACGCACGTCCGATATTCCGGCCTATCTCCGGCACTGTTGACTGGCGCACAACGATTCCGATGTCTTCCGGCTGCATCAGCAGCGATCTGTTCCATTTCCTGCTCCCGCTGCGAATCCATTTGAAGCATATTTCCAGGAATGGAAGCATGTCCACCGTGTCCATCGAGGTCAGGCTTGGATTGCAGTACTCGCATGATCCTCCGGAATCGCAAGTGCAGACTGCGACATCCTTTCCCGGGCGTATGCCGTTGTCTATCATCGCGCTCATCGCGCCGAAGGCGGCCGGCACAGACACGCAGAACAGCGCCTTGGATTTGAATTTTCCATCGCGTATACGCCGGTTCATGAAGTCATATGCGCCGGCAACAGGATCCGTAAAGTTCTTTACAGGCTCGTCATACAGATCACCCTTGAATCCCTTCTCTGAAAGCCATCTCCTCCACTGCGCGATCCTGTCGGGAATGACCGTCGAGCTAGGCTGTGTATTGAAACAGTCTAT
>CAZDNQ010000799.1:0-2463 GCA_964506605.1 uncultured Victivallis sp.
TATCGAACGTATGCAAAGTTGAAAAGGCCATGCTTTTCAATGGCGAGTTACTGCCGGAAGTAAAATACGTGACCGGAGTCGGAACCTGTTACATGGATGAGCTCAAAGGAGCAGCGGCTTTCGGTATGGACATCCCAGACAGGATGAAGCGCGGCTACGACATCCTGTCGGACTGGCTGGGCGATGGAAAATGTAAGCCGGAGGAGAACCAGATATACCTTTTCGGTTTCAGTCGTGGGGCCTACACGGCGCGTCTCTTCGCGCATTTGATGAGCCATTGCGGCGTACCGAAAAACAAAATGGAATGCGATCCTACAGTTGACGCTTTCATACGTAGGGATTTGGAAGCCGAAAAAGCCTTAGCCGAAGGCAGGGCTTGGAAAATGCCGGTAAAAGCACTCTGTGTATGGGACACGGTAAAGGCATCCTTCTTAGGCGACTATGAGGACGAAATATTGCCTGACATAGTGGAGAATGCCTTCCATGCGATGTCCATGGACGAGGACAGAGGCAAATTCGCCATAATGAAATTCAAAGGTAACAGGGCAGTCCAAAGTTGGTTCCCAGGGGTTCACTCCGATGTTGGGGGAGGATATCCCGAGAATGAGAGCGACCTTTCTAACATCTCACTGAAATGGATGTTGGGGAACGCAAGTTGCTGCGGAATGAAATTCAAGAAAAGTTATGTCAAGGGACTGTCATGCAGACCTGATGGGAAGCAACACGATGAAATGAATAGTTTCTGGGAACTTTCGATAAATGGAGGCAAGAAGTATAGGGACATTTTGGATGGAAATCCGATAGACAAATCCGCCTACGATAGACAAGACCTTGTGGCGGAATACCATCCATCTGGAATGAATAGCCTGCCAGAGGTAGATACATCACGCCAAGCCTAGCCCTCATTAAACTGTCCCCCAATAGCCCGTTATTTCGATTTTACCGGCATGGACAGGCATCAACCTCCTCCAAAACAACACCTCGTTATTATTCAATGGCAGAGGTAGCTTCGATAAAAATATCATATTTTTTTATATTTCCAGCTTAATGAGCCGGGTTTTTCGGTAGATTAGAGGCAACCACTAATCATGGAACTGGAGGACCAGATGGATTCAAGCGTGAAATATATGCCTGTTTGTCAAGAAATGGGCTGCAAATATTTTATAGAGGGTATTTGCACAGTTGGAACACCTGGCATTACTTCTGATGATCCTGAAGAATTCAAGACCTGCCCATATTCACAAGAACATGAGGAGTATAATAGATTATCAAATTAAAAACTAGAGGAAAATACGATGATAAGAAGGGTCATTAGGGTTTGCGAGAAGTGTGATAAGTTCGAAAGGTATCCTAACATGTGCTGTTTATTAGAATCCCGTCAATATTATGAAGGTTCTGATATTTTACTTATACCGATCGATATAAACAGAGCACTGCCAGATAATTGTAGATACAAAGCTGACCATATCGTGTTGGCACAGGAGATGTCTGATGTGATCGATGATTAATGGTAGAGAGCGATCTGTCAGTGTGGGGATTCCATTGAGATGCCGATATTAATTTTGCCATCCACGTGCAACATCAGGAAGCAGGCATTAAAGAGCCTCAAAAAGTGACTCAAATATCCTCCTCAATGAAAATAATGCTGAAAATATCTTTGCCTATCTTACATGAGTCTTCAATCACATAGGCATCACGACCAAATCTGTCATCTTTCAACCATGCATCAGCAGGCACCTTTGCTCCCTTTCCAGGCAGAGATGAATTTCCTCCGGAACTGATTTCATATGCATCGGAAAATTTATGCAGTTCCCGTTCCCTCCTGAAGAAGAAATGGCTTTCAATGAATGAATCACTTGCCTTGAACCAACGTATGAGCCCTTCGCTTGAACATGTCAGAACGCATGGCTCCATTGTATATTCAATAATTTGAATAGCAGTGGCGATTTTACTGGTCCTATATTTTTCTGATAGAATTGTAGCAAGCCCCCAGTTGGGTGCCTTGGCCTTCAAATCGACTGAAAATAAAAATTCTGGCATCAACAGTTCAGCTGCAAATATGTTAGCCTCGACCTCCTTTGTATCCCCATTCCATTCGCTCAGTTCCATTTGTCCGTCAATGCTCATGACATCAGAATGCATCCTATAATGACCTATCTCATGGGCAATCGTAAAACGACTCCTGGCAGGTGCAAGCCTGTCACTTATCCTTATTGTTCCGCCTCCTGAGGGCTTTGCGATCAGTCTTCCTTCTGCTGAATCTAGATGCCCATATCGTATTTTTAACTGGCATGAGTTTAGCGCAATCGCTTCCAGGTCAATCTCGTCGGGAGCTCCGACATAGAACTCTCTGAGTACCTTTTGTGCCTCATCTCGGCATCTGGACTGTTGTAAGGATATCCTATTCTTCATCTTGCCGTCCAAGGACAGTATGTCAGCTATGCATGAACGCATCTCTTCCAA
>CAZDNQ010000800.1:0-2454 GCA_964506605.1 uncultured Victivallis sp.
GTTCTTCGAGAAGATGTTCGAGAGCAGGATGTATTTCGTGGACAGGCTGAACATGATGGGCGCGAACGCGATTGCCTGCGATCCCAACCGCGTGGTGATCACAGGACCTGCAAAACTGCGCGGGATGGAGATGTCGAGTCCGGACATCCGTGCCGGAATGGCGATGCTCATAGCCGCGCTCTGTGCGAAAGGGACAAGCACCATCCACAGGGCTGAAGTAATATCCCGCGGCTACGAGAACATTGATGCGAAGATCGCAGCTCTGGGAGGAAAGATAAGGAAGGCATGAACACCGAATATCGAACACCGAATGTCGAATATTGAATATCGAACGATGAAGATAGGTCAAAGTCTGACGACAGAGGACAGACGGCAGACGACAGACAGCGGAGGACAGATGTCGGCAATCTGTGTTTGGATTACTGATCACCGATTACTGATTACTGATTACTGGTTGCCGATTACAGGTCTATGACGACTGACGACCACAAGGGGGACATATGAAGACAAATGACAGGCAGGTTTCTGAAGCGGATCTTGTCGATGGCAAATATGACATAAGGGATCTCGTAGATCTGGTGCATCTGCGCAAGGTCTTCGAGAAGTTTTCCCAGCTCACCGGTTTTACGACCGGATTCCTGGCATATCCCTCGATGGAGATACTTGTCTCCACGGGATGGCGGGACGTCTGCACGAAATTCCACAGGGCGTGCCCCGCATCAGCCATCCATTGCAAGGAAAGCAATGCCCTGCTCTTCAAGAATCTCATCGAACCCAGGCAGATCAAAATACAGAGGTGCGGGAACGGGATGGTGGATGGCGCCACGCCAATAATCATAAGGGGCAAATGCATCGCCTTCCTCGCCACCGGACAGGCGCTTTTTGAGGCGCCCGACGAGGGACGGTTCCGGGAACAGGCCCGCAGATACGGCTTTGACGAAAAGGAATATATCGACGCCCTGCGCAAGGTTCCAGTTGTCTCGGAGGAGCAGTTCAGGAAGGCGATGGATTTTCTGACGGAGATAGCCTTCATACTTGCCGAGAACGGGCTCAAGAACATGGAGATACATGAGAGCGGTGAATCCCTTAAGGAAAGCCAGGAACAGCTATGTCTGTTCATACAGAATTCCCCGATATATGCCTTCATCAAGGAAGTGACTTCAACTGAAAGCCGTGTTCTTCTGGCCAGCGACAACTACAAGGACATGGTGGGCGTTTCCGGCAAAGACATGACGGGTAAGACGATGACGGAACTTTTTCCGCCTGATTTTGCGGCTAAAATCACAGCCGACGACCGGGATGTGGTCAAGAAAGGCGAGATACTTAAAGCAGATGAGGAATTTAAAGGGCGCAGCTATTCCACCATCAAGTTTCCTATCGTCCAGGGGGCTAAAACTCTGCTGGGCGGATACACAATAGACATGACCGAACAAAGGAATGCCGAGAAGGAGCTTGAGGAGAGCCGGAAACAGTACCGGAATCTTGTTGAGGGCACTCCCGATCTTATTACCAGGGTGGATGCAAAGGGCAACTTCCTGTTTGTGAACCATTCGGCACGTGAGATCTATGGGTTGACCCCTGAATCCTGTATAGGAAGGCAGGCATTTGATTTCATTCATCCTGATGACCGGAAGACGACCGAGGCCGCCTTCAAATCCTGGCTCAAGGGAGGGGATAAGATATTCACGCACGAGAACAGGATGGTCGGTGTTGACGGTGGCATACACCATCTCTCATGGTCGATCTGTCCGGAATTTGATGCAGACGGCAGAGTCTGCGGATTCGCCAGTACGGCAAAGGATATCACCGCGAGGAAGATGGCGGAGGAGGCCTTGCGTGCTTCGGAAGTCAAATACCGCGAGCTTGTGAACCTTGCGGTAGACGGAATACTTGTCGGTTCCCATGAAGGGATTATCACCGATGCCAATGAATACATGTGCGTGCTGACAGGGAAGACCAGGGATCAGCTGGTCGGCAGCCATATAACTTCTGTCTTTCCTCCTGAGTCTCTGGAGAAGGTGCCGCTGCGCTTTGATCTCCTGCGTAAAGGCGAGACCGTAGTAAGCGAACGCACGATCATCCTCCCGGATCTTACGGAAGTCGTAGTTGAGATGCGCACAAAGATGATGCCGGACGGCAGCTACCAGTCGATCTACCGCGACATCACCGGCCGCAAGAAGGCGGAGGCGGAGAAGGAGAGGATGCAGGAGCAGCTCCGCCAGTCGCAGAAGATGCAGGCGATTGGCCAGCTTGCAGGCGGAATAGCGCATGACTTCAACAACCAGCTGATGGGGATAACCGGTTATGCCGAGATGCTGTGTGCCCGCCTGTCTGACTCGGAGCTGAAGAATGACGCGGAAAACATCATGCGGATATCAAAGAGGGCCTCGGATCTCACCAAGGATCTGCTGGCATTCTCACGCAAGGGCAAGTATCTGGCCATTCCAGTGAACG
>CAZDNQ010000801.1:0-2452 GCA_964506605.1 uncultured Victivallis sp.
TTTTCGCCCCAGGGGGATGTCCACTCCATTCCATTCTCCCTCGGAAAGACTCTGCTTTCGAGCTGGGGACAGCGCCATCCGTCGCCGAACACGCCCGGCTTCATGTTGAGCGAATCATAAACAATCTGGATAGGCATCCTGAACTCGGGGGAGAGATTTGCAACAGCCAGCGTTTTCGTTATGGAGTATCCGCCTGTTACGACATCGGCCTTTCCAGCTGAAAGCGATCTGTTCTCCCAGGAAAGATTTTCAATTGCAGATGCTGACAGAACAAGAAGGAAAACCGATACGAAGGCGAGAAGCTTTTTCATAATACCCCCATAATTGATTTTGAATTTATGACTTTCGAATATATCAGTATAGACCCAGTTTGTCAATTTATAACGAGTATTTTTATGAAATCTATTAAAACCCGCATTGTATTTCTTGTATCATTTCTGCTCTCGGCTCTTGCGTTAGCACAAGGGAACGTCAAGAATCCTTCAGTGTCCGTAAAAACATCCTCTGTGCAGAACAATCCCCTGAAGGTTTACTATCGGATTCCTGCGAACTATAAGGACGATTCGAAGAACCTCTACCGTGTCCTTGTAATATTCGGAGGAAGGAACTGTTCCGGTGAAAAGGAAGTTGGCGGAATGCTCGGATTCGACAAGTGGGCGGATGAAAACGACGTCTTCCTCGTCGGACCAGGTTTCAAGGATGATGAATACTGGCAGCCGGAGAAATGGTCCGGCAAGGCATTGATAGAAGCACTTGATGAGATCGGAAAGAACTACAAGATCAGCAAGGATCATCTGTTATATTACGGATATTCAGCAGGCTCGCAGTGTTCGAACCTCTTTCCGGCTTGGAAACCGCAGATGTGCACAGCCTGGGTATCCCATGCCTGCGGTGTTTTCCACAAGCCGGAAAAGAAAATGAAAGCATCTTTCGGTCTCGTAACCTGCGGAGAGGCGGATATAGGCAGATACCAAATAAGCAGGAATTTTGTGACTGAATACAGGAAGCTTGGAGTTCCCATCTTATGGAAAACTTTCCCGAACACACAGCATGATGTGCCTCCTGATTCCGTGATCCTATCCAAGGTTTTTCTGAAATATTACCATACTGAGAACCTTTCAGAGCTTGAGTCGGCTAAGAAGGAATCTGCCAGGAAAAAAGTCCCCGAAAAGAAAATACTCTATGTGGGGGACGACCAGGAAAACCGTTTCTGGCCATTCGGCAGCAGGGAGACTCTGAATATCGAGCCGGAAGACAGAGTGGAATTCACATCAAAGGAACTTGCGCTCGCATGGGGGCGTGAGGCGAAGCCACGCATTGATACCGCTACTGCCGAACCTGAGCCAGCGAAGGTGAAGAAATGAAGTTCAGCCATCTGCTGTTTTCGCTAATCCTGCTTTCCCATATCGAATTGTTCTCGCAGAGCACCGATACTTTCAGCGTTCCAACTTCATCAAAGGAGAATGCCAGTCTTGAAATTGCAGTAAGGATACCTTTTGGATACACCAAGGACACTTCGGACAAGTTCGGAATAATGGTGCTGTTTGGAGGCCGGAACTGGGAGGCAAAGCGGACAATTGAAACCTACAAGTTCGATGGATTGGCCGACAGGCGCAAGCTTTTCCTCCTCTCCCTGTCCTTCAAGGACGATGAATACTGGCAACCTGAGAAATGGTCGGGGAAGGCTCTGCAGGATGCACTTGACAAAATCCTTGTCAAATATGGCCTGGACAGGAAGAAAAAGCTGTTCTATTATGGGTATTCCGCCGGTGCGCAATGCGTCAACCTCTTCCTTGCGTGGAAGCCCGAGATAGTCGAGGCATGGGCCTTGCACGCATGCGGGGTCTGGCTTGATCCGGATAAGAACAGGGAACTGAAGGTTCCAGGGCTCGCGACATGCGGTGAGCTTGATTCTGAAAGGTGCGAAATCAGCATGTTCACCATCGCAAAGATGCGCGAGAACGGATGCCCTGTGATATGGAAATCCTATCCCGAAGAAGATCACGGTCTTCCGGGCATGGCATTGAAGCTTGCCGAAGCCTTCTTTGAATCTGCAATCTCCAGTTCCGGCAGGCAGGTGAAGTTTGTCGGCGATGACCAGATGGAGAAGTATTTTCCGGCGGATTCGAAGGACGCTTCCTATATCGACGAGGCGTACAGGAACGAATTCTGCGACGAGAAAACTGCACAACTGTGGGCCGCAAGGGAAAAGGGCAGGTAGAACACATGGAGTTCACATACGAGGGCGTGGTCAGACATTCATTCGGTTTCGCCAACCCGAACCATGCTGCCGCCCTGTTTTCCATCCTGATTCCGATTTGCTGGGGGCTAAGGAAGATTTATGCAGGCAAAGTTGCACTGTTTTGCATATTTGTCCCGGAAATTCTCCTCTATCTCGCTCTCCTTTCCACAATATCGAGAACAGGAATCGCCGCTGTCATCCTCGGAGGAG
>CAZDNQ010000802.1:0-2450 GCA_964506605.1 uncultured Victivallis sp.
TGTGTGGGAGCTATGACTCCGCAACCGATCACCGCGACATTGAGCTTCTTCGACTCTGAAGTCTCCTTCTGCGCCCATGGCTGGCACATCGCGCCACCGCGGTGAGCCCACTTGCCAATATCGCGGATCGCATTGTCGACCTTCAGTATGTCCTTCTCCTTCTTCCACTCGCCGCCGTTCACCGAATATTCCGGAACATCCAGCGGGAAAGCGTTCGGCTCATCCCTGAATATCTCAATGTCTCCACATGCAATCCTCTGCCTGCCAGCCTCCTTCGAGCTTGGACGCTTCTTAAGAGAGGCGTCCGCCCTTGGATCAATGACGAACATCCTGCTTCCATATCCGTATAGGACAGTCTTGAGCTTCACGCCGGAAGATGTCTTCTGCGAGTCGGCGAGATACACATCTCCGGTTATCGCATCCCATTCCTGCGCCACTCCGTCGACCGGGATTTCAACAGTCAGTTCTCCGGAATCCTTGTCCTGCAGCGTGTGGCAGATGAACACGACAGCGCGTCCGTTCTTGTCCTGCCTCATCATGTAGAGACATGGATTGTATTCTTTCCCATCAAGTGTCTTGACGGAGATCTTCCTGATCGCCTTGTCCTTTGAAAGCGCCTTTACGATGGCAGCCCTGTCGAGTCCGACCTTTGCGGATTTCGCGACAAGCGCATTGATGCAGTCGCATTTTTCCGCATTCACGTATGTAGGTGTCGGCTCAACGAATATCACCTTGCCGCCGGCATCTGCGAACTTCGCAAGCATATCGCAGGTGCTCTTCCTCAGCGTATAGGCAGGAGGGACTATGACAGTGCTGTATGAGGATTTCACCAGGTTGAACTTTCCGTTCTTCACAGCGCCATGGCGGGCAAGAATGTCCTCGTCGACATATTCGAAGTCGAAATGCTCCTCGAGCAGGATCTGCTGCACCTTCTTGAGATTCTCGTCAAGCGTGATGGCGGGCTGCTTCTTGTCCCCTTCCTTCCCCTGCGGGAAATCCCAGCCGCAGTCAACAAGCTGCTGGTACGCGACTCCCCAGGCGCTCTCGATCGGATGGATCACGGCGACATCCCTGACCGCCCTGCCCTGCGTCAGCATATAGTTGACCCTGGAGAAATAATCCTCGACGGCAGGATAGTCCCTCCACCACGGGGAATGGAAGAATATGGAAGCCGGATAGTCGCGTTTCGCCTCGCCTTCCATCGTGTACCAGGAGAGATGCTGGCAGCGGAGGTTCACTCCTAGTGCGGCCTGCCAGTCGCCTACAGCCTTATGTTCCGCGAACGTGAAATGCCAGCCCGTGCATCCATACAGCTCGCTCAGCATCCATTTCCTTCCGAACTGGTCAAGGACTGAACTGCACTGCTTGGCAGTGAGATATTCAGGCTTCGGAGCTCCTTCGCGTGTCAGACCCTGCGCGCACAGGATGTCGATGCCGGGCGCCTGCATGTATTCGTAGAAGCGCATTGCTGCACCGACGACCCGTGTCTGCGACTGCAACGACTCCTCTGAAAGAACATGCCCTGTGAACGCAACCTTGTTCCTGTCGCACCAGTCATAGATCTTCCTGCCGAAATTCCCGGTGAAAAGGGAGGTGCAGGTCTCGAAGTAATCGTGACGGACCTTGGAGAAATCCTCGTCGCCCAGCCTGAATATGACTTCCGGAAGCTTGTCTGTCAGATCGTAGCCATACTGTTTCTTGAAAGTCTGCAGGAGCTTGCCGGTCCATGGGATCTTCGATGTATTCTTGTTTGCGGAAAGATGTCCGTAGTTGGGTTCGTCCGTGAAGATCCCGGGCATGAGCTTGCCGAAATCCTTACTGCAGTTCTTCGCATACGCCTCATGGGTTGTCTTGACAAACTGCTTGACGGCCTCGTCAGACATCGTGTCGAGATATGTGAATCCGTTGTACCATGGAGAATTGTCCTCGAGATGGATCTTGAATGAAATTATCCTATCCCCCTTATCAGCCTCAGGCTTCCTCGCTGACTTCGCCTTCTTGTAGCTCAGGAGCGTGTTGCCATCCATCTTCGCGACAAACACGGCGAGCTCTCCGCCTTCCGCCTTGTAGTCCTTGGCATCAGTGGCGGTCATTTTGAGCATGCGCATGCGATACTTCTGGTTCTTCGTCACGAGCCCGCCCGCGGCGCCTGACGGCCAGCGGTCCTCGTCATACATCCAGGCTTCCATGCCATTCTTCCTGCACTGTTCCGCGCAGGCCTTGACGAGCTTGAACCATTCCTCGGAAAGATAGGCTGTATCGAGTCCGGTTCGCGAATGCATGAAAGCCCCGCCGAGTCCCATCTCCTTCATGACGTCGAGCTGCCTGCGGAGCTCATTCTCCTTCAACTTGCCGTTCCATGCCCAGAACGGCTTGCCGCGGTACTGGGAGTCGGGATTCATGAACTTGCCATTATCTTCCTTCATCTATAGCTCTCCTTATATTATTTA
>CAZDNQ010000803.1:0-2446 GCA_964506605.1 uncultured Victivallis sp.
CTCGATAAAGCATGAGATGAACCTGACACTTGTATATGACACTTCACCGGAGAACATGGAGAAGGCGGTAAGGATACTCAAGGAGATATTCGACAAGCACGAGAACATGAACAAGGATTTTCCCCCGAGGATCTTCTTCAATTCATTCAAGGACTGGTCCCTCAACGTATATATCGTCGTATGGTATTTCTCTACAGACTATTTTGCGTTCCTCGACTGGAGCCATAGGAAGAACCTCGAAATCCTGAAGCGTTTCAACGAGGAGGGCATCAAGTTCGCATTCCCGACCCATACGACATATCTGATGACGGATCCGGCGAGCAGGCCCGAGTTCCAGGTTAAATCCTGAACATCGAACATTCAACTTCGAACTTCCAACATCGAATTCAGAGACATTGCAGGTTATCCACCAGCTTCTGGCTGGTTTTCTGCTCTTTTTCTCCGCTTCGCCCAGTCGCCGATTCTCCGTTTCGATTGAATTGCCGTCGGGACGTTTACCCGCCTCCGGCGGCGCCAAAGGTTTATGCGCCTCAGGCGTGCGACCAAGGCCGGCGCTCCGTTTTAACCCTTCCAGGAACAGATGTCTGAATTTCGATTATTGAAAATCTCCTCTTCTTTTATTCCACAGATAATTTCTGTGTCATCTGTGTGTTCTGTGGTCAAAATGCTTTCCGTGTATTTTCTTTATCTTCATTCGATTTTGGAAGTTTCCTCTGCAGGAGGATTGAATGTTCGAAGTTCATTATTTAAACTTTGTGCCTCTGTGTCTTTGTGGTTTTCCTGTTCCTACTCCTGGAATCCGTCTTTTCCGATCAACGGTACGAACCTGCAGCCGGTATGCCGGTTGATCTTAACGTCGTTCTCGAGCTTCACCACCTGCATGAGCTGCTGGATCATCAGGTTTCCGCATGGTATGACGAGTTTTCTTCCAACCTTCAGCTGATGGAGCAGGGCGCTGGGGATCTTGGGGGCGGCGGCCGTCACTATTATCCCGTCGTACGGCGAATCTCCAGGCCAGCCGAGAGTTCCGTCTCCGACACGCACCGCCACCCGTTGCCCGTATGGGAGTTTTGACAGGTTTGAAACTGCGAAATCCGCAACTTTTGAGATACGTTCTACGCTGGTGACCTTGCAGCCCATGTATGCGAGTATCGCGGCCTGGTATCCCGCCCCGGTCCCGACCTCGAGTATCTTTACGCCGGAGGAGAGATCCTCGTCACCCAGTTCAAGCAGCTGTGTCATCACGGCAACCATGTACGGCTGGGATATGGTCTGGTTTTCGATGATGGGCAGGGGGCAGTCGTCATAGGCGCTCTTGAGATATTCTTCCAGGACGAAGCATTCGCGGGGCACGTTCAGGAAAGCATCGAGGACGTTTGTGTCTGCTATGCCCCTTGGCTCGAGCTGGGTGTCGACCATGGTCTTCCTGTCATCAGAACTCAGCGAGCCGTAGTCGACATAGTTGTCTATCGGCTTGATCATATCCCCCCCAGTCAATCATTTCTTACGCGAGGAAATTGCCCGTTTCATCTCCAGGTCCGACTGCTTCTTCTTGAGGGTCTCCCTCTTGTCGCCGTGGGTTTTCCCCTTTGCCAGAGCTATCTCTACCTTCACCATGCCGTCCTTCAGATAGAACTTCAGAGGAATGACGGTATTGCCTTTTTCGCGCGTAGACTGGATTAGCTTGCGGATCTCGCGCCTGTGCAGGAGGAGCCTGCGCTTCCTGAGAGGTTCATGGTTGAATATGTTCCCGTGCTCGTAGACCGCGATATGGCTGTTGAACAGGAATATCTCTCCGTCCTCGGCCTTGGCGTAGGCGTCGTTGAGCGAGATGGAACGGGCGCGGCAGCTCTTGACCTCCGTCCCCTTCAGTTCTATTCCCGCCTCGAACCTGTCGAGGATATGGTAGTCATGGAACGCCTTGCGGTTCTCTGTGAGTATTTTTTCCATATGCCTTTATGATTGAAATCTTTGCGGTTTCTTTTGCGAAATACGCAATTCAAGTGTAATTTCACCAGCTCAAAATAAACTTACATGATTTAAGGAATAATTCTATGGCAAACACCAAATCGCCTGAACTGATGGAGAAGATAGTCACCCTCTGCAAAAGGAGGGGGTTCATATTCCAGAGCTCCGAGATATACGGCGGAATCAATGGATTCTGGGACTACGGCCCCTACGGCACAGCCCTCAAACGCGCCGTAGAGAAGAACTGGTGGCACGAGATGGTCGAGAAACGCGACAACGTCGAAGGACTCGACTCCACCGTCATCTGCCATCCGAAGGTCTGGAAGGCCTCCGGACACCTTGACAAGTTCGGGGACATGATGACCGACTGCCGCGACTGCAAGGCGCGCCACCGCGTCGACCAGATGGAGGACCAGACCACTTGTCCGGCCTGCGGTTCGAAGAATCTTACACCACCGCGCGAATTCAACCTCATGAT
>CAZDNQ010000804.1:0-2431 GCA_964506605.1 uncultured Victivallis sp.
AGGACGAGGAACGCCCGACGGACAAGAAGACGGCCGCATCACCGCAGCAGCAGGGCATACCCCCTCTCAAGATACCCAATCCCCAGAAGATCAAGGAGGAGCTCGACAGGTATGTGATCGGACAGGAGCATGCCAAGAAAGTCCTCTCCGTCGCGGTGCACAACCACTACAAGAGGCTTGTCTGCCATAAGAACAGGGCCGCATTCAACCGGGATGACGATGTGGAGATCGAGAAGAGCAACGTGCTCCTGGTCGGGCCGACAGGCTCCGGCAAGACGCTGCTTGCCAGGACCCTCGCCAAGATGCTCGATGTCCCTATCAGCATCTCCGACGCCACCACGGTCACCGAGGCGGGATACGTCGGAGAAGACGTCGAGAACATCATACTCAGGCTGCTCCAGTCGGCGAACTACGACGTCCAGAAGGCGCAGATCGGAATCATATATATAGACGAGATAGACAAGATCGCGAGGAAGACCGAGAACGTCTCGATAACCAGGGACGTGTCAGGCGAAGGTGTGCAGCAGGCGCTGCTCAAGATGCTTGAAGGCACGATTGCAAACATACCTCCCAAGGGCGGCAGGAAGCATCCCCACCAGGAATTCATCCAGGTCGACACGTCCAACATTCTGTTCATCTGCGGCGGCGCATTCGTCGGGCTCGACAGGATGGTGCGCAGGAGGATCGGGAAGCACGTGCTCGGATTCAGGCAGCTCGAAGAGGAGCACAAGCAGGAGGTCACCGTCACAAGCGACGAGATCCTGCGCATGGCGGAGCCCGAGGACTTCATCAAGTTCGGATTCATACCGGAATTCATCGGAAGGCTGCCGGTCGTCACCGACCTGTCGCCGCTGAAGAAGGAAGATCTCATCAGGATACTCACCGAGCCGAAGAACGCCCTCATAAGGCAGTACATAAAGCTCATGGAGATGGAGAACGTGAAACTCGTCTTCGAGGAAGATGCGCTTTCAGCCCTCGCCGACAAGGCGGTTGCAAAAGGCACGGGCGCCCGCGGGCTCAGATCCCTCCTCGAGGAGCTCATGCTCGACATCATGTATTCAGTGCCGTCCCAGACTGAGATCTCCGAATGCGTCATAACAGCGGACACCGTCAGGGGCGAACTGCCTATTCTGAAGAAGAAGCCGAAGGCCAAGGACCACTCCAAGGAACGCCTGAGCGCCTGATACTTGAGTCAGGCCTTTTAATTCCGTGGTGCATTTATATGGGAATATGGAGCGCGGCCATACTGGCCGGCGCACAATTCAGAAAATAGACGCCGGGCAAGGATGCCCGCGCCCCGGAAAAATAATGTTCAAGAAACCGTGGAGCTGGCGGTTTCAAGAAAAGATTGGATTCCAGCTCCCTTCAGGTTCCGGGAAAATATTCGCGTTTCAACCGTGATTTTCCAGATATTCAGGCTATTTTTCTAGCCCTTGATATATTAAATAGAAACTTGTCAACTTTTCGGAGGTTTCCAGATGGCTATTGAACTTTCATATGTGCTGATCACTCCATACACGATCCTGAAGTCGCGCACCGGCGGAGTGATCGCCAGGCTGCTTTCGCGCACCGACCTCGAACTCGTGGGCGCGCAGATGATGACCCCGACCAGGGAGCTCGCGGAGAAATATGCCGCAATCCTCAAGAAGAGCGTGTCCTCTAAGGCCGCCGACCTCCTCTCCGACTACGTGCTCAACAGCTTCACGCCGAACGAGGACGGATCCAAGAGGCGCGTCCTCATGCTCCTCTTCAAGGGTGACAACGCATGCTCCAAGCTCTACTCGATAGCCGGAAGGCTCGCACCGGAGTCCAGGGGCGCCGGCGAGATGCGCATAACCGGCGAGACCGTCCGTGACACATATGCTGATCTTGTCTTCGACAGGAACGGCAACCTCAAGTATTTCGAGCCTGCAGTCCTCCTTCCTCCGGACCAGGACTTCGCCATGGAGAAGCTCAAGCTCTTCGCGAGCTTCGCTGAAAACCATCCAAACGTCGTCGATGTCAGCTACGAGGACAAGGCCGACGTCGAACGCACACTCGTCATCATCAAGCCCGACAACTGGCGCTATCCGAGCTCGAAGCCCGGCAACATCATCGACATGTTCAGCAGGACAGGCCTGAGGATCATCGGGACGAAGATCTACCAGATGTCCGTCGCCGAAGCCCTTGAGTTCTACGGCCCGGTACAGACCGTCCTCAGGGAGAAGCTCGCCCCGAAGATCGGCGAGAAGGCGAAGGAGATCCTCGAAGCTGAATTCAAACTGAAGCTTCCCGAGAACTCCGCCTCCAAGCTCTCGGACATTGTCGGCGTCCCATTCGCGGACGACCAGTTCTCGCAGATCGTCGAATTCATGTCCGGCACCAGGCCTGAGAACTGCCCGAAGAACAAGCTGAACGATCCCGGACTTGTCAAGACCATGGTCCTGACAAG
>CAZDNQ010000805.1:0-2431 GCA_964506605.1 uncultured Victivallis sp.
CCAATCATGCCCGCTTTCCTTGTAAGAAACTGCGACAGCTACAAACTCGTCCTGAGCGACCCGATAAACTTCACCCCCACCGATGACAAGGATGCGGACCTCAAGGCCATCGCCCAGCTCTACACCACCGAGATCGAGAATATTGTCGCAAAATATCCGGACCAGTGGCTATGGGCGCACCGCAGATGGCTGGATATAAACAGGGAGCGAAGAAAGTGACCAGATGACAGATAGCAGAGACGTCATCTGCAGCTGCGCCTTCCTCCTTATTTCTTCCTGACTGAGACAGGCAGGAAGAAATAAGCATTCGACAAATCATTCCACAAGATATAAGTTATATGAATTAACAATCAAGGGAACCGTCTGTCATGTCACGAAATCCGCTGAGCAATCTCGATTCGAAGAAGATACTTGTGGCGCCATCCATACTTGCTGCGAACTTCGCAGATCTCGGGAACGAGATAGCCAGAGTTGAAAAGGCCGGGGCCGACATAATCCACGTGGACATCATGGACGGCCACTTCGTCCCAAACCTTACAATCGGGCCGCCGGTGGTCCAGGCGATAAGGAAGACGTCAAAGCTGCCGTTCGACGTGCATCTGATGCTCAGCAACCCAAAGATGTTCGTGAAACCCTTCGCCGACGCAGGTGCGGACCACATCACAATCCATGTGGAGTGCTCTGACAACATCGAGGACACAATCCGCGAGATCCGCAGCTTCGGCTGCTCGGCAGGATTATCACTCAAACCGAAGACACCCGCCGAAGAGCTTATACCTTATCTTGACAAGATCGACCTTGTGCTAGTTATGACCGTCGAGCCGGGATTCGGCGGACAGAGCTTCATGGCCGACATGATGCAAAAGACCCGTGCAATCAGGAACGCCATCAGGAAGCTTGGCAAAAACATCCACCTTGAAGTCGATGGAGGTGTTGATGGCAGGACGGTTTTCACCGTCGCCGAAGCCGGAGCCAACATGATCGTCGCCGGCACTTCAGTCTTCCGTGCCCCAGAGGGCGCCGCCGAGGCGATCAGAAAACTGAAGACTGCGCAGGAAAAACTGGGATAGGAACTTCTACATCCAATACGACAAGTCTTTCTTTTGAAAGGACGAATCCATTTGAATTGGGGTGATCCCGGCGAATCACATAGCCCCCCTGAAGCCCAGCCAGCCGCTGATGTTGAACTTGTCGTGCTCCATTATCTTCCTGTTCAAGTTCACTAGATTACCATCCTTAAGATGCGGATGGTTCTCGTGTGCGAGGTGTTCTATGAACTTCCTGCGCGACAGTCCGGCCAGCTCCCTGTTGCCTGCAAGGTTGTGTTCGTCATATGGATCTACTGACTTGTCAAACAGCAGCTCGAATCCGTCATCGGCGAAGTAAAGGTACTTGTATTTACCGTCATGGAACATGTGCTGGTTGTCGATCTGGCAGTGCAGATACTCCCTTGTCCGGAAGCTTGAATCGGCGAGGAGCGGAAGGAGGCTTTTCCCCGTGACATCATCAGGTATCGGCGCTCCGGAGAGCTCGCAGATGGTCGGCAGCAGGTCGGCCAGCTCAACCAGGGAGCTGCAGACCTTCCCGCGTTTCGGCTTCATGCTTGCCGGAGCTCTGACGATCATCGGAATCCTGGCGGACGATTCCAGGAGCGTTCCCTTGAAGAAAGTACCGTAGTCGCCGAGATGTTCGCCGTGGTCGGTCGTATAGATGATGATCGTATTGTCCCAGAGGTCCTTCCTCATGAGCGCGCCCATCAGCCGCCCGATCTGGTGGTCGACGTTCGTTATCATTCCATAATAGACACCTCTCGCCTTGCGCAGTTCCCTGTCCCTCATGTACGAATGGGAATTGGCATATCTTATCCTCCTGATTGCAGACGGTGTGGTCTCCTCCGAGCACGACCATCTCGGAAGGACGGGCTCCGGGATATCCTCGTCGTCGTACATGCTGTAATAAGGTTCATGGATGACATTCTCCGGGTGGGGATGCACCATGGAGGTCCAGAGGAGGAAGGGCTTTGACGGATCCTGCTTCTCGATGAATTCAACGCTCTGCTGGACCGCCCAGTTGCTCGAGCACAGTTCCTGAGGCAGAGGATCAAGCATGGGGATCATCTCGTTCCTGCCCAGTCCGGTCCGGCAGCCGTATCCAAGCCTTTCGTGCAGGCGTTCGAGAGTCCTGTATGATATCCATTCCTCGAACCCCCCGTCGAAATCGGGATCGGTATGCCAGTGGGTCTTGCCGACAAGCAGGTTCCGGTATCCGGCAGAAGTGATTATCCCGCCCAGGAACTTTTCACAGGGCCGTTCAATCCTGAACGAAGGGCAGTATTCCGGCATACCATAACGGTGCGCCTGGATGCCCGTGATCATCGCAGTCCTGGCGGGGATGCAGACTGGGCAGTCGGAATATGCGTTGCTGAACATCA
>CAZDNQ010000806.1:0-2428 GCA_964506605.1 uncultured Victivallis sp.
CCTCCTTGTTCTCGTCGATGTCAAATTTTCCTGTAGTGTGGTTCAGCCTGTAGCGCGGCCATTCGCCGGCAAGAGTGTGTTTCAGGGCCTCGCTCTTGAGATACCTGCAGCAGGTGAGCCTGTCGACTTTGCCGTCGGGATACGTCTGCTTCTCATCTATGGCCTTCTTATTCTGGCCGACGATCATGTTCAATTTCCATTCGAGCGCGATATTGTTGCGGTAGTCTATCATCTCAGGTATCTTGAACGAAGTATCAATGTGCATGAGAGGGAAGGGGACGTGCCCGAAGAACGCCTTCCTCGCAAGCCACAGCAGCACGGTGCTGTCCTTGCCGATCGACCATAGCATAACCAGGCTCTTGAACTCCCTGTATGCTTCACGGAGTATGTGGACGCTCTGCGCTTCCAATGCTTCCAGATGATCCATTTTAAAATCCTTTCTTTTAGTCGCCGGTCGTCAGTCTTCAGTCGTCGGTTCTTTGTCTGCTGTCGACCGAAGACCGTCGACTATTTGCTGCTTCTTACAAGTTTTCCTTTTACGACATGGAGACCGCATTCCTTCTTGTCGGGCGTCTCCCACCACCAGCGGCCTGCGCGCGGATGTTCTCCGGCCTTGACCGCCCTTGTACACGGGCCGCACCCGATGCTCGGATATCCGAAGTCGTGAAGCTTGTTGTAGGGGACCTTGTTCCTCCTTATGTAGCTCCAGACTTCGGCTTCCGTCCAGTCCGCAAGCGGATTAAGCTTGACCAGTCTGAAGTTGGCGTCCCATTCGATCTTTTCGACTCCTGTCCGTGTGACACTCTGCTCCCTGCGAAGTCCGCAGATCCAGGCATCGAGTTTTGAAAGATGCTTCCGCAGGGGCCTGATTTTACGGATTTCGCAGCAGAATTTTCTTTTCACGATGTTTTCCAGGAAGAGGTTCGGACCGTTTTCCTTCTCCATTATTTCAACTTCCTCCTTCTCTGGAAACAGGATGTCGTATTTTATTGAATATTTGGCCATTGTTTCAGAAATTGTGTCATAGGTTGCCTGGGGCAGGCGCCCGGTGTCGATTGTGAAGATTCTTGCCTCTGGATCTATTTTCAGAATCATATCGGTCAGAACCTGGTCCTCAGCGCCGAGGCTTGAGGACAAGGCAATCTTGCCTGCGCCGAAAGCCTCCATCCCCCAGTTGAGCAGCTCTTCCGGAGACCTGCCTGCGAACCCATCATTTAATTTTCCTATGTCTTCTCTTTTAATCATTGTATAAAACCTCTGTTTCTTGGTGTCTCAGTGTTTTAATTTCAAATGCTGTAATCGTTGCCTTTTGGGACAATCCTTCCGAACTTGATCTTGTTCCAGATCCTTTCATGCCCATAATAGAGAAACATCTTGGTGAAGAGCTCTACGGCCCCTATCGATACTGCAAAGGTCAGCTTGCCTGTTATCAGCCAGGAGATGATTATTGTGTCAACTGTCCCGACTGTCCGCCAGGAAATCGCCTTTACAACGCTTCTCCAATGTTTCTCTACCATGATAATCCTCCGTTCTGTTTAATACTATATTAAGTATATCAACAAAGTAAACAATAAAAACTGAAAAATATTTAAAATAGTTGCAAGTGGATGATGATAAGAGTGATTAGAGTGATAATCTTTGTGCATGCGGAAAAATTACATATGAAAACGCTAGACGGAAATGTAACAGGCCCGGCAAAATCCTCGCTTGTATGGGCGTTGTCGGTGAACTACGCCGGAATGGTGGCTCTGGCAATCGGGGTCAACCTTACACCTGTCTTTCTGACAACTTTCAGCCGTGAACTCGGCGGCATAGCCGGGCTTACCAACGAGCAGCTCGGGCGTATCGGCGCCGTGACCTTCCTGGGACTTGTGTTCGGTATACTGCTGACTGGACCTCTTGCCGACCGGATAGGTACAAAGATATTTGCGGTCCTTGGAAATGTACTTGTAAGCGCAGGGCTTGTCCTGCTTGGAACTTCTCCAAACTATACCATGGTGCTGATCGCTTCCGCAATAATGGGATTTGGCGCGGGGGTTTTGGACATGGTGCTCAGTCCGATAGTATGCGCGCTCCAGCCGGAAAAAAGATCTGTCGCCATGAACCTCCTCCATTCCTTCTACTGTACAGGCGCAGTGCTTACTATCCTTCTCGGGGCCCTTGCATTGAAACTCGAGTGGGGATGGAGGAGCATTTCCCTGTGGCTAGCTCTGTTTCCTGCGGCTGTCGGATTCTGCTTCATCCTCCTGAAACTACCCCCTCTGGTCCAGCACGAGGAGGGAAGGATGCGCCTCCGCGAACTCATCTGCAGGCCGTTCTTCCTTGTTGCCGTGGTGGCGCTGTTCTTCGGCGGTGCGACCGAGCTTGCCATGGCGCAATGGCTTCCGGCATATGCTGAAAAGGAGCTTCATTTCTCCGCATGGACCGG
>CAZDNQ010000807.1:0-2428 GCA_964506605.1 uncultured Victivallis sp.
GTCGTCCTCGTCGAGATGTATGTTGCTGGTGACGAACTTTATCACGCCGCCATCGGGCATCGCATCCTTCGCGTTGACCACAAGATTCATAAGCACCTGTTCAAGCTGGTTCGCGTCGGCCTTGACAGGGCTCACATCCGGGAAGAAGATGTTCTCGATCCTGATCTTCTCGCCAAGCGCGTACTGGAACATCTTCTGCAGGTTCAATATCAGGTCGTTGACCTTGACCTCCGCCATGTTGACCGGCTTCCTCCTGCTGAAGAGGAGGAGCTGGTTTGTGATCTCAGTCGCCCTCTTCCCGGCCTTTGCAAGCTCCTCCATGTCAGCCCTGTTCGGATCATCCCTTTCCATCTTGAGCAATATGAATTCCGCAAAACCGTTGATGACCTGTATCACGTTGTTGAAGTCGTGCGCTATACCGCCGGCGAGCCTTCCTATCGATTCCATCTTCTGGGCCTGCAGCAGCTGGCCCTGCAGCTCCTTCTGCCTCGTGATATCCTCCTTGATCGCGATGAAATGCGCTATCTGCCCCTCTTCGCCGTATATCGGGGATATTGTCGCGGCCTCCCAGAAATGCTCGCCGTTCTTCTTCCTGTTATGGAACTGCCCCTTCCACTCCTTGCCGCCCTTTATCGTATCCCACATCTCCTTGTATATCTCGGGAGACATCTCCCCGGACTTCAGTATCCTCGGGGTTGCCCCCATCACATCATCGATCGAATATCCGGTGACCTCCTCGAATTTCGGATTTACATATTCTATCTTGCCCTCGGTATCCGTGATGACTATCAGCGCCGGGCTCTGTTCCATCGCGATGGAGAGCGTCCGCATCTTCGCCTCGTCCGCCCTTCTGGCGGTCACATCGCTGATGACCGCGATCACTCCTGCATTATCACCTTTTGCATTCTTGTGCGGGACACATACCGCCCTGGCATAAATCTCGGCTCCGGTCCTGCGGTTCTGTATCTTGAAATCAGGCGCATGGACAGTTTCACCCTCCAGGGCTCGTTTCAGCACCAAGTCGATCTTCTGTTCGACAAGCCCCGGGAACAGCGCCAGCGCATTCTTGCCAAGCATATCGGATGCGGGCAATCCGCTGATCTTCTCCATCTCCTGGTTCCACACGAGGTATTTCAGCTCCTTGTCCATGACGACGATCCCGTCTCCTGCGCTTGAGATAATCTCCGAATTGAATGTGTTCGCCTCGCGGAGCGCCTCATCCGTCCTGATTCTCAGATAGGCCGGAGCAATCTTGTCTGTCACCGCCGTTATCTTCCGGCGCGTGATCTCCATGAATTCCTTCTGCCTGTGGGATGCGAGATTGACCACGGCGATGGTTTTGCCTTCGCTCCTCAGTGGGATCACCGCAAGCGCCTTCAGCCCCTCCTTCGTTATATTGCTGTCGACATGCAGCATCAGCTTCTCAAAGGTGTCGAAGAAGATCCTGCCGTCCTTGACGAGTTTCGCATTGTATGTCTCCGTACCGAAATGCGCGACTTTCTTCACGAACTCAGATGAAAGCCCTACATGGGCCACAAGGTCCAGGTCACCGGTGAACTGGTTGAGATCGTATATTCCTCCGCAGTCGACGTCCTCGATCTGGCACATTATCTCCAGCACCTTGCGGGCCGCCTCCCTGATGCCTGACACATCGCTCATCGCCGCGATTATATCCCTTTCAAACTTCAGAACCTCCTCCGAGAATTTCCGCTCCGTTATCTCGTTGAAGACGACGGCAAACTTCCCCTTCTCATGGGAGAAAGCCCTGACCTCATACCACTTCCCGAGATCCCTGTGGTAGTTTTCGATCATTATAGGCTTGCCTGTTATCGCGACATTTCCAAAATCCCTGATCCAGCGCTGCTCGGTCCCGGGCAGGATCTCAAGCACGGTCTTTCCGATTATCTTGCTCGCCCTCAGCCCTGTAAGCTTCTCGTAGGCGGGGTTCACCTCCAGGAAACGGTAGTCGCAGGGATTCCCCTTTTCATCGCAGATTATCTCGTGGAGCGCGAAACCGGTGAGCATCTCATTGAAGAGAAGCCTGTACTTAAGCTCGCTGTCCTTGAGTATCCCCTCTATCTTCTTCCTGTCGGAGATGTCCCTGACAATGCAGATCACCGCAGGCTTGCCAAGATATTCTATCAGCTTCGCGTTTATCTCCACCGGAACCAGCTGCCTGTCCCTGGTAAGGTGCGACGACTCAAATACAGCGTTGCCATCGGCCTTTATCTGGAGCAGCCTGTCGGGAAAGAACTCCTCGAACTCGGCGGAGTCGATATCGCGGTAGTTCATGCGAAGAAGCTCGTCATGGCCGTATCCGAGCCTGGCCGTGGAGACGCTGTTGGCTTCAAGGATCGCCCCCTCCATGTTCAGGATCAGCACTGAGTCGCTGGAGCTGTTGAACAGGCTCCTGTACTTGTTCTCAGAC
>CAZDNQ010000808.1:0-2418 GCA_964506605.1 uncultured Victivallis sp.
TCTCTACAAATACGAACCCCGTCAAAGTCCCACAAGGGGATTGAAATGTTGACGTATTCAAAGGCTTTTAAGAATATCTCAGACAATCCGGAAGTCGAGAAGATAATGCACATTGACAATGATTGGTATTTGAACATATCAAAAATGCTTCTTGAAATGTCGAAATTCAAGATGGAAATGGAGGTCGCCAATGAGAGGGACCTTAAGGATAGGTCGGAGCTTGCCAAGAAAAACCTGGAAGTCCTTTCGAAAAAGTTAAAATATCTTCTGGAGCATCCAGTTAAAATAGAAAAGACAAAATAGACAGTTGTTTTTTTCCTCGCCAGCGCCATGCGGGCGAGTTTGACGCTGAGCTCTGCAAATGTCGTATCTGCATATACGCTTCTTACTAATTTTGATTTGTTCTCATGGAAGAGGCTGTGTTTTGATTGTTTTGTTATTCTTCGGCCATCGATTACCGACCGCTGGCCACTGACTACTTCTTCCTCGCCAGCGCCATCCGGGCGAGTTTTGCGCAGAGTTCCACAAATGACAGTCCCGCAGTCTTTGCCGCCTTGGGGAGTAGGCTGCTCTCGGTGAATCCCGGAAGATTGTTCGCTTCAAGCACAAATAGTGCGTTGTCCTTCTCCCTGACAATCATGTCTATCCTCATCAGATCACGGCCCCCCAGCGCCTTGAAGAACTTCATGGCGATATCCTGCGCCTTCTTCTGCACATCTGCAGGAACTGAGTCAGGAGGGCAGAAATAGAGGGTTTCGCCCTGCTGGTGGGTATATTTGGCGTCATAGTCATAGGTTTTGCCGGGAAAGCGTATCTCTACAGCCGGAAGAACCTGTTCACCGACGATTCCTACCGTTATTTCTGCGCCTTTTACATACTGCTCGACAAGTATCTCGTCTCCGCTGTACTTGAAAGCCGTATCTATTGCCTTTTCCAGATCGCCTTCATTGAAGACTATTGAGATTCCGACGGTCGAACCCTCGGTCGGTGGTTTTACTACCACGGGCACCTTCATGTTCGGAGGCAGCTTCCTGTCACTGCGTGTCAGGACTGCGAATTCCGCAGTTGGAATATGTTCCTTGACCATGAGCTTCTTGCTAAGAATCTTGTCGATGGCGACTTGGCAGGTCCTGCTGTCGCATCCGACATGGGGAATTCCGGCATCTTCAAGCACTTTCTGGATCTCGCCGTTCTCGCCAAATCCTCCATGCAGGACAGGGAATACAATGTCGGCTTTCTTCATCTCAGGCAGGATTTCAGGCTTTTTAATGTCCAGCTCATCTACCTGGTAGCCTGCGTTCCTGAGGGCCTCGGCAACGAAAGAACCTGATTTGAGGGAGACTTCACGTTCACTGCTGTTCCCGCCCTTTAGCAGGGCTATTTTTGCAGGCCTGGTTGAAACAGCCTTCTCGCTGTCGGAATTCGAAAATGTCACTTCCGGACTGAGATAGATGCCTGTCGTGCTGAGGACGGCTTCCTTGACCTTCATAATCAGATCAACGAAGTCCTTTTCTGTGGCCTTGCCCCTGTTTATTAGGAAATTTGCATGTTTGTCGCTTACGACCGCATCACCGCTGGAAAGATTCTTCCCCCCGGAAATATCAATGAGCCTTCCTGCGGAGAGTTCGGCGACTGGATTCCTGAAGACACATCCGGCGCTCCTGCCCGGAGGATATGCGTCGCGCCTGAGCTGGATCTCGTTTCTAATCTTTTCCTTCTCGGATGCCGCCTGGGTCTTTTCAAGTTTGAATATAGCCGCGAGTATTATTACATCATCAGGAATGGAAGACTTGTGGTAGCCCCATTTGATCTCCTTTGCGGATGCTTTCCAGTGGTTGCCCTTGAAATCTAATCCGCACATTTCCTCTACTATGTCGCCCACGCAGAGCCCCCGGGCGCCCGCATTCACCTTCAAGGAACCGCCTACTGAACCAGGTATTCCAGCAAGGGCGGACGCCCCTCCAAGGCCCGCTTCAGCACAGGTGATCATAAGATTGTACAGGGAGACCCCGCCGCCTGCCGTCACATGGACATGGCTTATCTTTATTCTTTTGAAATCGTTCTTCCCGAGCCTGATGACTATCCCGGGCATGGGCTTGTCGGTTCCAACCATGTTGCTGCCTTCGCCGAGGATGAAGACCGGTATTGAATTCTGATCGCAGTACTTTAGGAGCTCGCAGAGCTGGATATCGTCCTCCGGTTCAGCAAGGACCGGAATTTTCCCGCCTATGCCGAGAACTGTCAGGCTCTTCCATGGGACATTGAACTGCAGATGGAGCCCCGGCAGAAGGGACTGCATCTCGAAGATCTTAGATTTACGGAGACGGGACATTTAAGTATTTTCAATTTTCGATTTACAATTGCCGGTTGAAATTTTTTGAACCACAGAACACACAGAAATAAATTACAATCCTTGAA
>CAZDNQ010000809.1:0-2406 GCA_964506605.1 uncultured Victivallis sp.
GTCCGCCCGCATCCATGCCGAGTTCATTTCTGTCGACATTGTGCACCCAGGCTTTTTCCGTGAGATCTGAGCTGTCGAAAGTACGGAAATGTCCATAAAGCCCGTCTTCAGCCTTCTCCAGCGGCACCTGACGCGACATTATCCGTCTCGACAGGGATATCGCATCCTCCTTGTATTCAGTACGTCCGCATCGAACCAGTTCATATGCGGCGAGGCACATCATCAGGAGATCACGTGTCATGAACTCGTCTGGAATCTTGAAATACTTCGGAGCTCCATGGTTTATATATGAAAAGCCGGAACGCAGAGGACGAGCCGTCCTCAGCCAGGAAAAGGCTTTCTCCGCGCGCCTGAGATATTCCTCTTTCTTCTCTGCATGCAAGCCGGAAAGCAGCCTTGAAGCCTTCGCCCATGTCATCGCCGCCTTTGACACGTCTGCGGGAAGAACTATCTCCTCGTATTTCGGCTTCTGATGGGAAAGAGCCCCTTCCCCGAGTCCGAGTTTTCCGGCATGGTCCTGTAGAAGAGAGAGGTACTCAAGGCCATTTACGATCTGCGCCTCAACACGTTTCAGCTCATCTGCCGACATGCGGTCTTTTGAATATTCCAGCAGATCGCATAATCCGTCCACCAGCGCCGCATGGCTGTTCGCCTCCTGCCAGGCGGCACCGCAGTCCTGCCAGCCCACGCGGTTCATCGCAAGATGAAACCGCCGCTCGTTCTGTTCCAGCGCGACCATCTTCCATGTCCTGTCCCAGAGGATATTCCGTTTGACTTGAAATTCTCCGCTGCGGAATTTCTCGGAAGCGCCGTCCACAATTGCAATGATGAACCGTCCCTCTCTCCCCAGCGCGGAAAAATCGGCTATCCACCAGTGACTTCCCCATTTTCCTCCCCAATGGACGAGGGGCCCGCTGATGACTTCCTTTCCGTTTTCAAAGATCTGGAACCTTGCTACTTTTGAAACAAACGAAGCGTCCGGAGCACGCACGATCGCACGCATCGGCCAGTCCGGCTCATATCCGATCTGGGAATATAGAAGTCCGGCGACATCTTTCATTTCCGGCCTCCTGCTCCAATGAATCTTTCAATTTCATTCCGATGCGGGATCGAAGGCTGGGCCCCCATCCTGGTGACGCTGATCGCCGAGGCCGCAGAAGCGAACCTGACAGCATCTTCAAGCTTCAGCCCCTCGACTATTCCGACTGCAAGCGCCCCGCAGAAGGTGTCGCCGGCCGCGGTCGTGTCAACAGGCTTCACCTTGAACGCCGGCACTTTCATTGTACCGCGGGAAGACGCGATGACAGCGCCTTTTGACCCAAGGGTGACGATGACAAATGAAGGTCCTTTCCTCCTCAGGGATTCAGCCGCCCCTGAAGCGTCCTTCACATCGACCTTCCCGCTCTTCAGAAGAGCCGCAGCCTCGACCTCGTTCACCACGAGCCCGGCCATCTTGCTGTCGACCGGAACCGATGCATCGCGTATCGGCGCATAATTGTACAGCACAGGCACATTGTGTCTGGCCGCTATCCTGAGGACTTGACGGTTGCTGTCAAGGGGAATTTCCATCTGAAGGAGAATCATCGAACTTCCGGCTATCAGCTCCTCGCATGTATTCACCGTCCTGGGGGACAGTTCATAGTTCGAACCTGGGGACACAGTGAGATAATTTTCACCGCTTCCATCGAACATGACAAGGGCCGAACCTGTATTGAGCCCCTTGAACTTCCTAATTTTTGAAATATCAATCCCGTCTTTCTTCAAATTCCCCATGAGTATCGGAGCATAGAGATCCTCGCCGAGGCAGGTGACGAATGTGACATGCCCCCCTGCCCTTGCCGCTGCAACAGCCTGGTTCGCACCCTTGCCCCCGAAGGTCTGCTGGAATACGCAGTCCGTGACAGTTTCCCCAGCTTCAGGAAGATGGGGCGCCTTCATGATGAAGTCCACGTTCGAACTTCCGATGACCGTGATTTTCTTTTTCAATATGTACCTCCCGGGGCTGCCTCCCCGCCCTCGCATATTGCGGCGACGGAGCTGAAATTGACTCCGAGCCTGTGGCATCCCATGTCGACTAATGATTTCGCCCTGGCGAAATCTCGGATGCCGCCGGAAGGTTTCACCTTTATCCTGCCTGCGGAAGTCTCAAGCATCGTCTTTACAGCCTCATCGGTCGCTCCACCTGTTCCAAAGCCGGTTGAGGTCTTCACAAAATCAGCCTGTGCTGCAATCGCAGCTTCGGTGCACCTGCGGATCTCATCAATGTCCAGGTAGCATGTTTCAAAGATGACCTTGAGGACAACTCCGGACCTGCGTGTCATTTCCGAGACCGCGCGGATGTCGGCTTCATATAGCTTCCATTCTGCGGATTTCGCAAGTGCGAAGTTCGCAACCATGTCGATCTCA
>CAZDNQ010000810.1:0-2405 GCA_964506605.1 uncultured Victivallis sp.
TGACTGCCGATTCCGCCGTCAAAGGCATCAGGAAGGTAGATCCTGACGGTACAATCGCGATCATCGCCTCCGAGAATGAAATGCCGTACGACAGGCCTCCGCTCTCAAAGAAGCTCTGGAAGGGAAAGCCTCTCGAGAGCATATGGCGCAGGACCGACAGCCTGGGCGTCAAGATATTTAGCGGACATACTGCGGTGAAGATAGACGCAGGGGAGATGCAGGTCGAGGACGACAAGGGTAATTCATATGTATACGACAAGCTCCTTCTTGCGACCGGCGGCAGACCGAGAAGGCTTCCTTTCGGAGGTGATGAAATCATTTATTTCCGGACTGTCGAGGACTACCGCCGGCTGAGGAGTCTTGCCGACAAACACGGCAGGTTCGCCGTGATAGGAGGAGGATTCATAGGTTCGGAGATTGCGGCGGCGCTTGCCATGAACGGGAAGGAGGTCACGATGATCTTTCCGGAAACAGGCATAGGGGCGCGTGTGTTTCCGAGGGCGCTTTCAGATTTCCTCAACGGATACTATCAGGACAGGGGGGTGAGGATCATTGCCGGGGAGACAGCAGCGGGCGTCAGCAGGAGGGACGGGCAGCTGATTCTGGCGACTTCTGGAGGGAAGGAGATCCTTGTCGACGGGATTGTCGCCGGACTAGGGATTGAGCCCGAGTTCGGACTCGCCAGACAGGCCGGGCTGACGATACGCAGCGGTATTGTCGTGGACAAGCTTCTCCGGACAACCTGCATGGAGATATTCGCCGCAGGGGATGTCGCCGAGTTCTACAATCCTTCGCTCGACAGGAGCATACGTGTCGAACATGAGGACAACGCCAACACTATGGGTTTCATAGCCGGAGGGAACATGGCCGGAGCCCAGGAGCATTACAACCATCTGCCGTACTTCTATTCCGATCTCTTCGACCTTGGATACGAGGCGGTCGGCCTGCTTGATTCCAGGCTTGAGACTTATGCCGAATGGGATGAACCCAATCTCAAGGGCAGGATATACTACCTGGAAGGGCAGCGCCTGCGGGGCATGCTCATGTGGAATGTCTGGGACAAGGTGGAGGAGGCGCGCAGGTTGATTTCCCTTGTCAGGTTCAATCCTGGAAAAGAAGCTGGAACATAAGGGGGCGATGCAGTTTTACTTTGGCGTGTTGTATTTGAATATTCATACAGGCAACTTTATAATAAGGATCATGGCTGAATAAAAACCTGTATGGAATGGGATGCATGTGAAACCGGTAATCTCAGAAATGGCGCTGGTCGGGCACTGCGGTCTTTACTGCGGGGCGTGCAGCGCTTTTTTGAAAGGCCGATGCCCAGGATGCCATAACAATAAGAAGGCTAGTTGGTGCAAGGTTCGGACCTGCTGCTTCGAACACGGCTATTCATCATGCGCCGACTGCGTGGAGCATAAGTATCCGCAGCAATGCTCGAAATTCAACAACTTCATGTCTAAGATATTTGGATTTATTTTCCATTCTGACCGGGCCGCCTGCATCAAGCAGATAAAGGAGCTTGGACTCCAGGGACATGCCCATATCATGGCCAAAGAGAATAAGCATACCATGAAATCATAATCCCATGCTTCAGAATTCCACCAGCGCGGCGAATGCCGTGAATCCGGCGCCGAATGCAAGAAGTATTCCCTTCTCACCTTTCCCGGGACGCCCATGTTCCAGTATCCTGTCAAGGACGAATATCACTGAAGGCGAGGACATGTTCCCGTAGTCTTCAAATATCTCGTAGGAGAACTCAAGCGCCTTCCTCGGCAGCTTCATCTTCTTCCCGATCTGCGCCAGCACTTCTGTCCCTCCCGGATGCACCGCCCACCAGTCAATGTCGTCCTTTGAAAGCCTGTGTCTGGAAAGAAGACGTTCCACAACATCGGCCCCTGCCTTTGCGCCGATCACCGGCACCCGCCTGCTGAGATAATTGCGGAGCAGGCCCTTCTCGTTCGTGTACCTGAGATCCTCCCTGTATTCGGGATAGCTCACCGAGGCGAAGTCAATTATCCGGGCTTTCCCCTTGGCTCTTTCCGCGGAATCGAGAATTACCGCCGAAGCTCCGTCTCCGAAGATGCAGTTGCTCACGATCAGCTCCGGCTCGTGCGAAGGGAAGAATGTCGCCGAACATATTTCTACGGATATGCAAAGTACCGGACCCGATCCAGTTCTTGATATTATCCCGCCCGCGCATTCCAGGTTGGGAATCGCCGAACCGCAGCCCATCCCCATGATGTCCATTACGGCTATGTCCCTCTCCAGTCCAAGCTCCTCCGAGACGTATGAGGAGAGTCCGGGACAGAGGTAGCCGGTGCAGGTGTTGACAACAAGTCCTGCTATGTCCTCCGCTGCGAGCTTCGCAGATTTCATCGCCTTGCGCGCCGCCTCGGTTCCGA
>CAZDNQ010000811.1:0-2397 GCA_964506605.1 uncultured Victivallis sp.
CCGATGGCTTCGGATCTCATGTGTGAGAATGGATCATCATATATACGTGTGCATTCTCCGGGAAAAGTCGGATACATCCAGGGTGGTGGCAATGTCGTCTTTGGAGATGGACACGCTGAATGGCAGGATGGCAAGATTTGGAGGAAGGACGGCGGATCTAACAACTATTGCCGGCCATATTATAACTGAGCCTTTGATTTCTCCGGCTGTCCTGAAATCTTGGAAGCAGCAGTATCAACATGAAGTATATTATCCACTCATTTTTCCAAATGCCAGGAACCATCCGGATTCAGCTCATCTGCTGCCTGGCATCATGCATCATGCTGCTGGCTGGCTGCGGCCATCACGAATCGGGGATGCCTGTAACACTTGGGGAAGACTTGTTCAGGGATGACTTTGACGGCGCGCAACTGGATGGCGCCAGGTGGAAGCTGATGAAAGGGCGGGTTGAACTGAAAGATGGGATCGCCACTTTGTCTTTCGATACCTATAATCCAGACAAGCCGGTAATTTTCCTGGACACGCGGATAGAAACACTTTCATCTTTCCCATATGGCGAAAAAGGTGTCCAGTTCGAGGCCCGTCTGCGGCTGGGAGAGATGCCCGACGGCATGGTCCCGGCCTTCTATTCATGGATGGTCAGAAAGGTCGAAGGAAAGTCCATCCGTGACGAAATAGACTTCGAATTCCTCAGCAAGGAGTTCAACCATTCAAAGCCCGGCAGTCCCAAGGTGAGCATGACTAGCCACGGCCTGACACGGTTTTTCCTTTATGGTCCGACGCAGATGGAATCGACAGAATCGATCCCTGTTGCCGGTCTCGACCTGCATCAGTTCAATGTCTACACCATCCGCTGCCTGCCCGGCCGGACGGAGTGGTATGTGAACGGGAAGCTGGTGAGGACATACAGCGGCATATTCGCCATGACAGCTGAGCCGATGTACGTCCATCTGAGCATCTGGAAACCGAGTCCCACCTGGTCAAGAGCGTATGACGGCGGACTGCTTCCTGCAAAGACTCCGGCGGAAAATCGCCGCTTTACTCTCGATGTGGACTATGTCCGCGTCCAAAGCATACGCTGACAGTTTTTCATATGTCTTTTTCACGCCGTCCTCTTGATATTAATGCTTTATAATATAAAATAAATATAATAAAGCAATATGCCGGTGCGTTATTCGATGGACAGGTTGTTCTACTGATAGGGAGATGGACATGGATATAGCATATGGAAAAGCTGTTCTGCCGGATTCCGGGGCAGTTGCGGGATTTCATCCGTCGAGGAGAAGGTCTAATATCCTGTGCATCCCATTTACGCTGATTGAGCTCCTGGTCGTAATTGCGATTATCGCAATCCTGGCCGCGATTCTCCTTCCGGCCCTACAGCAGGCGAAGGAGACCGCCAAGAAGATAGCCTGCGCATCAAACATCAAACAGCTTGGACAGGCGACTTTCCTCTACGACATGGACTATGAGGCCCTTATGAGGGCAGGGAGGAATAACGCGATGTGCTCCGGTACGTACCATGTAAAGCAATCTATAGACAACTGGTCGTTAGATGATGTCTGGAACTGGTATACGGATTACATGAAGGGAGATCTCGGGGAAATCACCGACAATGGAACCAACATGACTTCTTATAACCTGTTGCATAAGCCTTCCCAGGCCATGATCTGCCCCTCGGCCCAGCGACCTGTAAATTATTACAACCAGACCTATCTTTTCTGGGCCGGTTCGGCCAATGACCAGAAGCTGAATGTCAACCTTCTGACTAGAGCTGCCCAGAGGTCAGGTACGCACGTTGAACCGGCTGGCACATTCGCATTGTGGACTGACAGTTGCAAATGGTATCTGGAAGCGAACCAGGGGAGCGGGGCAAACCACAAGAAGGGAAGTATCATCCAGGCCGGAGGAAATGTGGGCTATAATGACGGATCTGTCAATTGGCATCCTTGGATTGAATATGGGTTGCAAGGAGGAGCCGATTGTTATTTTACACGCTGGGGCGGAACAAATATTTCGGCTCCCAGCAACATGATTCTTCTTTCAGTTGATGGTAATGGAAACAACCCTGATGCCCTCAACAATGTAAAATGGGCGACTTGGAGCACCGAGGCCTCAAAGCTTTTCAAATGAGACAGTACAAATAAAGGAAGCTTATAGATGTTGCCTGAATGTAAATGTCTTCAGATTTTTCAAAATCATATATATAAAGGAATGATCATCATGAGAAAACTTCTCTGTGCCCTGGGATTTCTGTTCTGTACCGCCGCACTCAACGCCGACGACCGCTCGATGTCTCTCAACAACGAAATCCAGGTACTGCCTGCACCGGGGCCGGTTGTCATTGACGGCAAGGCTGACGACTGGGACCTTTCCGCTGGAGTCTGGAGCTACAAT
>CAZDNQ010000812.1:0-2397 GCA_964506605.1 uncultured Victivallis sp.
TTCCGACAAGACCAAAACTCCCACCATGTGGTTCAAGAACCTCAAAGTCATCTCTAGATAGTCGGTTCACAATCCTTGCGAAAAAGCAGTATAGGGCTTGACTTTTTATATTAAGTATCTATAATGATATTTAAATATCATAAAAGATACTAGATGAAAAGGAGTCCAGGACCATATGAAGGCAATCATGCTGATGTTCGATTCCCTCAACCGCCATATGCTTCCGGCATACGGATGCGAATGGGTGCACGCGCCCAACTTCAAAAGACTCGCGGAAAAGACTGTCGTCTTCGACAAGTCGTTTGTCGGAAGCATGCCCTGCATGCCCGCCCGCCGCGAACTGCATACCGGTAGATACAATTTCCTGCACCGGAGCTGGGGGCCTATAGAGCCGTTCGATGATTCCATGCCCGAGATGCTGAAGAAGAACGGCGTATGGAGCCATCTCGCCAGCGACCATTACCACTATTGGGAGGAGGGCGGCTGCAACTACCATACCAGATACAAGACCTGGGAGATCTCCCGCGGACAGGAAGGCGATCCGTGGATCGGCGACATGGACAAGTCCATCCCTGACGCCAATCCGCACAAGAAGGGTGAATGGTGCTACCAGGATTCAATAAACAGGAAGCATATGCAGGAACTGGATCAGCTCCCGCAGGCGAAGACGACCGCGATGGGCATTGACTTTATGCGCAGGAACGCCAGCCATGACAAATGGTTCCTGCAGATCGAGACGTTCGATCCGCATGAACCGTATTTCACACCTGAGTGCTTCAAGAAGATCTATGACCATGATTTCTCAAAGTTCACCAACGACTGGCCGGACTACAGGCCTGCGGAAAGTCCTGAACTCACAAGACACTACCAGATGACAAATGCCGCGCTGATCTCCATGTGCGACCATTTCCTCGGCAAGATCCTCGACGAGATGGACCGTCTCGACCTTTGGAAGGACACCATGCTGATCGTCAACACCGACCATGGATTCCTCCTCGGCGAGCATGACTGGTGGGGCAAATGCAGGATGCCGTTCTACAATGAGATCGCCCAGACTCCGCTCTTCATCTGGGATCCGAGATCGGGGATCAATGGACAGCGCCGCCAGAGCCTTGTCCAGACGATCGACCTGCCTGCGACTATTCTCGAGTATTTTGGAATTCCGCTGCCGAAGGACATGCAGGGCAGGCCGCTCCGTGAGACAATAGTTTCGGACAAGCCGGTCAGGGAGGCCGGACTCTTCGGGCTCCACGGCGCCCATGTCAACTGCACCGACGGCCACCATGTGTATATGAGGGCTCCGGCAAGGCCGGACAACCAGCCTCTGAGCGAATATACCCTCATGCCGACCCATATGAGGCATACGTTTGAAGTAGGGGAGCTTCACAAGATCGAATGCCTCCAGGAGCCCTTCACGTTCACAAAGGGATGCAAGACGATGAAGATAACCGGCGGAAGGCCATGGGTAGAGGAAAATCAGATCAGGACTATGCTCTTCGACATCGACAAGGATCCCGGACAGAAGAAGCCTCTGGATGATTCAAAATGCGAAGAAAAGATGATAAGGCTTCTTGTCAAATGCATGAAGGAGAACGATGCACCCCGGGAACAGTTCACAAGGCTCGGTCTGGAGAAATATATTTAAATCGGCATGATAACTGGATTTGCCGGACATGATATTAATCATGGAAATCCTGTAATCCTGTCTGTAATTCTTGAAGGGTATGAAAATGCAGGAAAATCTTGTCAATGGAAGCGGCTCCCTGATTAGCCTCAGACGCGGAATAAAGATTCTGGAGTTTGTCTCGCTCAGGAAGGAAGGTGCGACTTTCAGCGAAATCCGTGCCGGATTCCCCGATATGACTCCGGCTACTCTTACGAGGCTTCTCAGGTCGATGCTTGACGAGGAGCTCCTCGCAAAGTGGGGCGACAGCAGGAACTATCAGATCGGCGCAAAGGCCAGGCGCCTTGCAAATACTATACTTGGAAGCATCTCAAGGAGCGATATCCTGCGGCCCGCAGTGGTTGAACTCGCCGGAATGAGCGGGGAGTCCGCGCTGTTCGCGGAATTCGAGAAGGATTCCATCAGGCTGCTGGTGAAGTCAGAAGTTCCAGATGGATTCCATTACATGGATGAAAACAAGCTGAACGAGAATCTTTCCACGCATGCCTTCGGGATCACATGCCTGGCTTTCCAGCCGCAGAAAACATTTGATGAACTCTTCGAGTGTGGGAGGATGAAGGGGATGTCACGCGAGAGATATCTCAAAATGTTTACCAGGATCCGGACAGAGAAGCTTTTAATCAACAGGATGGATGACAAGAAGAATCTTGCAAGGGTGGCTGCCCCTGTGTTTATCGGTGATTCCGGAAGATTTGCCGGAGCCATCGGCGTAA
>CAZDNQ010000813.1:0-2393 GCA_964506605.1 uncultured Victivallis sp.
GGTTCCGGCGCATAAGTTACATATCGTAGCGGCGCTTGGCAAACGGCTATTTCAAGAAAACGCAATGCGCGGCATCGGCCATATGGGGGTTTATACTGTGAAAGATAACCCTTTCCTCCTCTTGCGGATGAGGCGAAACAGGGATATATTGAAATTTGCAGAATTCTATTAAGTTCCCATTATGACAGCCATACGGAGTTTGACCTATGAAAAATGCTTTAAGGATCCTGACAGCAGCAGTCATCTTGTCGCCATTCCTCTCGGGATGCATTTCGGGTTTTGACAGGGAGGCGGCGGAGACCAGGTTCGAAGCCGTCAACATCGACAATTCCAACCAGGATATCTCCATCATCAAGACCCCCCTCAAAGTTGCGGTCTTCGGTGACATGGAGACCATGTCCCCTCCGGACACATTCGAGGAGACCTGGGACTGGAGCAGGGGGGACAAGCAACTTATGGTCTCCTATCTGAACAATCTTGAGGAGCTTGGATACATATCGGACTATTTCGTGATAAACGACAGGCCCGAACTCTCGATGCAGGACATCAGCCAGCTGCTCATGGAAGCTGAGAAGCAGAATGCCGACGTCCTTCTGACTGTCAGGGGGATAATCCAGGTCAACAGCTATTTTAATCCGGCGGCGATCCTCGATCTGACGATTCTGGGAGCCTGCCTTTTCCCCGGTTCAAACAGGGACATCATGCTGATGGTGCGCATGAACCTTTGGAATGTGAAGGACAAGTCCTGCATACTGACCGTCAAAGGGGAGGGCGTGAAGAAAATCAGCGAGCCGACCTTCCTGATCGACACGGAAGGGGCGGTCAATTCGGTGAAGAGGGACACTCTGGGAAAAGTGCTTGCCGAATTCAAGAAGAGATGCAGGGATATAAAGCCTCCGAAACAGCTGCAGTGATGGAAATTTCAGGATATCTCCAGGGAAACCTGTAGAAAAGGAACAGACACTTGTTCAGAAACAGCAACTGCGCGGTTATATACTGGGACGCTCTGAAGAACGTCTCCGGGGTGACCCTGTCCAGAGGTGACGGCGGGAGGCTGGCGGTTGTCCAGACTGCGTTCTCCAACCCAGAGATCCAGGATCTTCCCGCCAGGCTGCTTGATGTATGCGCAAGGCTTGGCTCCGGGGAGAACTTCAAGATCATCCTGGCAGGCCGGTTCGAAGGGGCGATATGCATGGATCTCACGCTGCCGAAGCTTTCCCCGGTGGAAATGCAGAAGGCGCTTGGCTTCGAGCTGCCCGGACACATACCCGTACCGCTGGAGGAGATGACATGGTGCTACAGGGCTGGCGCCGAGATTCCCGGTGAGAACGGAGCGTCGTCCCATATGAAGGTGAGAGTGGTCTGCGTAAACCGCAAATCATGGGAAGCCGCGTTGGCGGAGATCGCAGCCTCAGGGATCAAGATTGATGCATTGACGCACCCCTACCTGGTGCTTGGGGCCCTGCCTGACAATCCCGAATCCGTGCTTGACGACCATCAGGAGCTGATGAAGTTCTTCCATGGCGCGGAGGAGCTGCAGGGGATGGACAGGATTTCCAGGATATTCAGCGGACTCGAGGTGATGGACGGGATTTCACAGGCGCAGAAGACCGGGCTCATGGCGTGCCTGCTCATAGGCGAGTCCGTGATGGACAGCGACCGTGCGCCGTCGACGCTGAACATCGCACCTCTTCCGGACAGCCTGCGTCCGCAGAGGTTCAGGGCTGTGAAATATTCCGCCGCCGCACTTCTCGCCCTCGTGCTTGTGCTTGGCTTTATATTCCTTTGCAGGTGCTGGTGGGATGCCAGGGCGCGGTACGGGAAGCTCATCGACGAGAAGCACAGGATCGCCGTGAAGATAAACGAGTTCAAGCTTGAGAGGGTGAAGAACAAGAAGATAGACGAGCTCATCAAGAAGATAGAAGACACGAACACGGGCAATGCCGATATACTCCAGTGCCTGAACGTGCTTTCACAGAAACTGCCTTCCAGCATGTGGATCTCGATGTTCAGCACCAGGGACGACGAGATTGATCTTACAGTCTGCACGATGAAGGACAAGGACGCGCAGACAGACCTGTCTGCGCTTAACAGCATCCCGATGTTCGCCAATTTCAGCATCCGCAGCACGAGGCGCGACAGCGACGGGACGCTTACGATCTTCGTCCACATAGTCTGCCAGGGAAGGGAAGTCAAGGACAAGGACGGTAGGGAAAACAAGGACAAGAAGCCGAAATCAAATGGATAAGAAGACATCTAAATTTTCCAGCAGGAAGACCGTGATGGGCGTTGCCCTGGTGGCCATGCTTGCACTGATCGTAGCCGTGCTGTACAGGAAGGAGATCCTGAACTTCTGGCCGGGAGCGGAGACCATAGGCGGCGAGATCTCCTCG
>CAZDNQ010000814.1:0-2393 GCA_964506605.1 uncultured Victivallis sp.
TTCATGAATTACATGGACTACGTTGATGACAGATGCATGGTTATGTTCACACAGGGCCAGGCAGTTCGTGTAAATGCATGTCTTGAAGGGCCACGGTCATCATTCCTTACTGCGGCGCAAAAAGCAGAGGTTAAAAGAGCATCATCTGAAGGTAAAATGCCTATGCCAAGGTGAAGTATCTCCGAGGAAGATAAATGTATCATTGCCTGAGGAAGGAATACCTTGCCGTTTTCTTCCTCTGTATCAATTTTGTCCTGTGTCACAATGAAACAACTCAAAATGGAACCAGTCAGTAAATGTTCTGAATAAATGGATGAGGTTACTGCTAACTTTTGATTTTGTATGGTATATATAAAGGACAGGCTATGACCGAATTACCTGACGAGATCTTCCGAAAATGGATACATTCCTTTGAAGAAGATACGAATGGAATAACTGTTTATAGGCCAGTTGAGTATGATTTTCCACTAGCGCGCGGTCGAGGTGGTATTGAGTTCAGGCCAGATGGAGTGTTTATCTCCTGGGAAATTGGTCCTACTGATGCCACTCGTGGAATTTATGGACACTGGAAGATAGAGGGTTCTGGGCGTGTAAGTGTGTCTTTTGAAGAGAGTACTCGACCTTCTACAGTCATAGAGATCCTTCAATGTGATTCAGAAGTATTGAAGGTGCGGAAATTGCCAGAATCTTCATGATTCGTGTTCGAGGTGAAATTATGGGGAGATATATAGTACTCTCGGATTCAAGCGAAAAACGCAGTGTTGAAGAATCTGCAAGGAACTTCGGAGCGCACTGGGCTCGTCTGGGAGATAAAACTGTAGTATGGACAGTTTCTAAAGAATGGGACACTTTCGCCAATAAAGCCATAGAGGCAGGCATGAGTCTCGACCAGGCAGAAGGTCGCAAATTGGAAGGTCAGTTTTATCTTGTTATCCAGACTGGAAGGGCATTCCAGGATGAACATCCTGAAGTTCGGATAATCGTGGAAAAAGGCCGTTACCTGGTGGCCGATTTGCTTCCTGAAGAATTAAGCCGTTTCTCTAAACGTGAAAATGATTGGTGGACGATACACCCTCTGGAAATGGACAGCGTGATTATGGATATAATAAGACCGGAAGTAAGAGCGGCAGTTTCCAGAGTACAGGCAAATGTCGATGTTGTATCACAATCTACCTATAGTTCTTATCTGACTTCGCTGGTGAATTTCCTGACTCGCCATTCCTTAAGCTCTCAATTTACCAGTGCAGCAAAATGGGCTGCAGATCAGTTGCAAAGCTTTGGTTACCAGGTAAAACTGTATCCAATCAATATTGGAGACGGCAATAGCTATAATATCGTGGCAGATCGACCAGGCTGTGAAAGTGGGTCCTGTAAACTGGTGCTTGTTACTGCTCACCTGGATTCAATTAACATAAAAGGTGGAGCGGATGCACCTGCTCCAGGTGCAGACGACAATGCAAGCGGTGCTGCAGGAGTTCTGGAGATTGCACGCGTGCTTGCTGAGCGTCCTGCAAAAAATGACCTGCGACTTATCCTTTTTGGAGGAGAAGAGGAGGGACTTCATGGGAGCAAACAATATGTCAGCGGGTTGTCAAAAAATGAGCGCATCCGTATTAGTGCAGTTATCAATATGGATATGATCGCGACCTTAAATACCGCATCGAAATCTGTCCTGCTTGAGGGTGATCCAGTTTCCCGGACTTTAATGGAAGAACTTGCAGGAGCCGCGGCCACATACACATCCCTGATTGTCCAGACATCCAAAAGTTCATTCGGAAGCGACCACGTACCTTTTATCGGTGAACTTATTCCCGCGGTTCTAACGATTGAGGGAACTGACAGCTCAAATCTCAATGTCCATACTGCTAATGATACTCTTGATCACATCAATTACGGACTCGCGCTGGACATTATTAGGATGAATCTCGCTGTTACTTCGAAGCTACTTGCTTGAGTAAATAGTCTTGATTGTTCGAAAGTGCTTTGCTTTCTTTGCGAGAATCAGGAAAGCATGGAAAATATACTAACTTTAAGATTAAAAAACAAGTAATAATGTTTAAAATAATGCAAATAAAATAATAATTACGTGTAGATAAATTGTCATAATGGATAAAAAATATTATTCTAAGTGAGTGGGGTAAATGAAATGATTGGGATAGCAGCTGCTTTTGAAAAGGTGAAGATTCCGGAGACTGGGGAAGTTTTTTCTACTGGTTGGCTTCCTCCATTGCCGGACTTGAGAGATTACACAGAAGGAACAACAGAAGAAGATGCCCAAATTCCTGAAATAACAAAAAAACTCGGGCTCCTGTCTTTCAAAAAGAAATCTAAAGCTTCTGAGCTGCACGCATCGGTAGACCTTAGAAGCTGGTGTTCGCCGGTTGAAAACCAGA
>CAZDNQ010000815.1:0-2393 GCA_964506605.1 uncultured Victivallis sp.
TTTCCGAAGGCAAGCGTTAAATACTCGAATGTTCCTTCCTCCATTTCTTCGTAGATTGCATATGCCTCATGGAGGACAGCGCAGCAAAGCATACGCGCGTCTGGGGTAGGTGTATTCTTGCGGATACATCTGTTTGCTGCGTTAGCAAGCCGTCCGAAGAATTCAATTTTAGTACACCCGTCCAGTCTGCCTTCGGCATAGAAGGCATCGCGCAATTTCTCAAACAACCAGGAGAGTTCAAGCGAATGTGGAGTAGTTACCTGTCTGGGATCAGGATAGAAGCCATTATCTCCGGAGTTTGGTTTTGATGGGTTCTTGGATGAGATTATTACGTCTGCACCTCCCCATTCATTTTTTGATCTTGGTACACTTTTCTTAAGCAGTGTTTTTTCAAGTTGCTTGAGTGCTTTGATTGTTTTCATAATTGTTTTCAGCCCCCTAGATCGTTATAGATAGATATTATTACAACGATATTTCTAATCTTATAACGCCATATCTGGAAATCAAGTAAGATAGGATGCGTTTACCTATCGATTCCTTTTAAGATTAAAAAACAAAACAAGGAGGAATGGAAAATGAACTTGAATGCACAGAAGACAGTCAGACAGGCCCTGAAACCCTTTGTCGATTCCGGACTGCTGTCCACAGAAGCATGGCAGGAACTGGAGGAGAAAATGACGCAGATCGATGGCAGACCGGCAACACCCGACCTTGTAACGAGGCCCGAGGCGGCCAAGTTGCTCAAGGTCAGTCCGAGATCACTCATCAACTGGGAGCGCAGCGGGAAACTGCAGGCGCTGAAGCTTGCTGGCAAGCGTCTCGTCAGATATAGGATGGAACAGGTGCTGGCGCTACTGGAACCGAGTAGTTGATATCATAATACAGGCACACTTTACGATTACCATAAATTATAATCTCTTGGCTCCGGCTTGGGTTTGTCCAAGATAGATGGGACTGTGTCTTTCTTTGTCGGATCGAACCGGTCTGCCTGATTGTACGCCCACTTCAGCCACTCCTCGAATTCACTGCCAGGCTCGATGACACCGTAGGCCTCTCTCAGCGACTTCAGATATCCCCTGATCTCGTTGCTCCTCATCCAACTCCTAGTCTCATGGAGCAGTTTGTCGACCTTTGCCTTTTCCTTCTCGTATTCATACAGCGCGGACTCGTACTGCCTGCGCCTTATCTCCTTGATCTTTTGTTCCTCTGCCTCCTGTATCTTGCGTTCACACACCCGCCGGGCCTCTTCCTCACCGACCGATTCAATCTTGTTCACGATCTCACCAAGCATGTCTTCGAGTTTGCGCTTCTTCCCGTCGCACCATGTGCAACTTCTTTCCCTAGACCAGCGCTTCTGCAGATATATGACCAGCCTCAGCAGACCCGATGCCGGGTATTCCTCGCTGTACTCACTATAGGATCCTTTGGGGTTCTTCTTTTTAATTATTTTGTATGGCTCTTCTATAACGAAGGACACCTTCTCACCGGATATAAAGGCACCGTGGGCGTAGGCATCAAGATCAATGCAGTTCCTTCTGGCGAGTTCCTTGAACAGCGAGTCGGCGATCAGGAGCGCCCTATGCAGCAGTCCCTTGGTCACGTGCAGGTGAATGCAATCTTTTGTACCGCTGAGTCTGTGTCCCTTCTCCCATTCCTCCTTAGCGCTCCTGTAATAGGTCATGGCCTCTTTGACTACCGGATGGGGATTAGCCAGGGATGTGGACAATGGAACCTCTGAAATAGGCTTTATGGGAATAGGAGTAACTGGAGTTGGCGGTTTCGGCTTGGCATGGATGGTTATGATATCGGGACCATTTGTTGCAAATAGAAGTCCCTTGACTACCTTGTGGCCTGTCTCCAACTTTCGCCAATAACCTAAACCTGGAACAGGGATGCTGTGCTTCCTGCAGACCTTTGCAAGGCCGACGTCGGAAAGATTATACTTCTTTGCCAGTTTACGCATGGGCTGGCTCCACACCTCGTTGTACAGGTCCTTACGCAGCACCTTGATTTCATCCATTATACACCTCCGGTTTTATGATAAATAGAGAATTGTACATGGATGTTTTCCAATTGGACATAAAATGTCTAATTCCATAAGATAGTATATCCGGCAGAAAGGAGACTGCTATGAAGGTGAAAAGCTTCAGCCTATATCTGAATCTGGATAATTCGGTATTCCACCATGATCTCAACGGGGAGCTAAGGAATATTTTCAAAGGATTATCGGATAACCTCGATGCCAAGGATCTTATTGACGCCGAACTCAAGACGACGACGGTCGCGGTGAAAGACTCCCTAGGGAACCATGTCGGGTGCATGAGGATAATAACGGACCGGGCTATGGACATGTGAGAGAAGAAGGAAGTGAATCCTGTTAAATTTCTCCCCAT
>CAZDNQ010000816.1:0-2393 GCA_964506605.1 uncultured Victivallis sp.
TCCTTTCCGGATCACCGACCAGGTATTTGGGGACTTCGGCAGGCATATCAAGATCGACCTTGAGGTTCTTGTCGGTCGCCTGCTTGTTCACCATCATGACGACCTCCTCGCATGTCCCGCGGAGATCGAATGGCACCTTCTCAACAGGAAGCGAGCCTGATTCCATATTGGCGAAATCATCAATGTCGCCGATAAGATCGGTGAGGGAGCTTCCTGAAACCTCAATCGCCTTTACATAGTTCTTCTGCTCGTCTGTCAGCTTGGTGTCCAGGAGAAGCTGGGTCATGCCGACCACGCCGTTGACCGGGTTCCTGAACTGGTGGCTCATGCTGTTGAGGTAGGCGGACTTGATCTGGCTGTTCATCTCGGCCTTGATGGCAAGGTCCTTGATCCTGACTATAAGCTCCTTGATCTGCGTGACCATTGAGGCGGCGGAAAATCCGATGAACCTGAATTCATCATACTTGAAATCCTTTTCCGCCAGCACGATGTTCTTCTTGAAGCAGGTCTTGAAATAGCCCAGCAGGAAATCTATCTCCTTCTTCATGATCGAGGAGACGCTTACCGATATGAAGATGGCGACACCTGTGACAAGCAATGCGATGACAAGAATGAACATTATCTCCATGGTGAGATCTATCTTCATCCGGCCGGAGTTCTCGCCGTAGGCGTTCCTCACCTCGTCCTCCCGGACCCTGGAGCAGATTATCCATCCGAACTGCGAGTATGCCTGTCCATAGACCCAGGTCTGAAGAGGTATCGGGCTTGAAGAATCGGGGCTGTCATAGCTGATGAACCTTCCGGCATTGACCGTTGCCCCGTCAAGAAGCCAGGCAAGGATCGACTCCCCTCCCGAGCCTATCGTCTTTGAATATGCCTTCCCGACAAGCCCCTGGTCGGGATGCATCAGGATATTGCCTTTGTAGTCGAGTACAAAGATATTGCCTGCCTTGTCCCTACCGAACTTCACGTTCTTCAGCTTCTGGAGGATCGCCTGGCGTGTTTCATTGTCGGCAAGCTTGTCCTTGGGGAGCACGCTCCTTTCGGCATCGAGGTATCTGATGGCGCCATCCACCTCGACAGCCGCCATCTGCTTGCAGTAATGCACGAAACTTTTCCGGAGCGTGTCCGCAGTCTTGTTGTAGTCAAATATCTTCTCGTAGATGAAGAATACCGCGAAAAAACCGCTGATGAGGAATATTGTAGCAAGCCAGCTGACAATATTCACCCGTGAAATATTTTTAAAATCAAACATCCCCATCCTCCCTATCCCTTAATATCCCCTACTATGAATGCAATTTACCTTCTTGACAATCCCCGCTGGAACCTAATGCGCGGTTATTTCTTCTTGCCGCCGCCTGTGCTTCCGCCGCCTGCGCCGTTGTTCCCTGCAAGATCCGGGAACGGATCCAGGCTTCTTTCGATCCTGCCCCTGGGATCCAGCGTCCAGTACTCGGAAACACCAACATCGGTTGTGCAGTGCAGATCGGTGACAAATGCCACGTTGAACGTGTTGAAGTGAGCCCTGTAGTACTTGTCATATATCACTTTCTCAGTCGTCTTCGCATCTATGATCGCCTGTGTAACAGGACTGGGATTGCTTATATCGAAATCGTAGTCGTTGTTGCCATGCCCGTTGTTCTCATGCTTCTCGATATCTGTCGGGGATTGTCCTGAAAAATAGTCAGTGCCGCCAAGGAGCTGGGACTCAGCAACAAGCGAGGGGGTATTGCTCGCAGGACAGGTATATGCATCCAGATCCTTCGAGTAGATATAGATGTCGCTGAAATCATCGAGCCATCGCTTGGTGTTTGGCATCTCGTTGTTGAAATCGTGCATGTAGTTCTTGAATCCTAGGGCGATCTGCCTGACATTGTTCATGCAGACAACCTTGTATGCCTGCTTCCTGGCCCTGCCGAAAGTAGGCAGCAGAATGGAGAAGAGCACACCGAGTATGGCGATGACGACCAGGAGTTCTACAAATGTAAACCTTCTTCTCATGATATCACCTGCCTGTTCAGACAATTGTTCAACAGCCTCAAGGGTTAACATAGCATATTTCATGCCTTAAACCCGCATCTCCTACATCTTAAAGAACAATTTTTCGTACTGCTTCTTGATCTGGCCTATATTCTCCGGCGTCACAAGTATATATCTCTTCTCAAAAACCTTTTCCGGAGACGAAGGAAGGGCTGCCTCCTTCGCCTTGAAACCTGGGATGTAATGGACAGAAGCCACGACATATTTGCCCTTTATCGCGTCCTCCAGGTATTTTGTGCTGCCGTTGAGGAGTGCGATATTCGGCCTTTCAACATCCTTCATGGCCCAGACTTTCATCTTCTCGATGTCCTTAGGCACTCCGATTATCGAGACCACGACTTCGCATTCATGGT
>CAZDNQ010000817.1:0-2388 GCA_964506605.1 uncultured Victivallis sp.
AGGAATTGAAGATTGCTGATTTTTCCAAAGAAAGCATTGAGCTTGTCGATGACTACATTGACCGGTTGAAAAATTCCACCATGCCATACGGTCTCCATTCTTTTGGCGTATCACCGTCCGGCAAAGGGCTGGATGACATGACTGCTCTCATAGCTAAAAGCAATCCTTCGATGTCTGCTGAAAAGATTAGGGAACTGTTAATCAGGTCAGGTGAAAGCGAGACTTCCAGCCTGATTAATGCCTTGAACGGGAAATATATCCCCGGAGGTGAATCAGGTGATCCGGTGAGGAATCCCGACTGTCTGCCCACCGGCAGAAATTTCTATGGTTTTGATCCGGACAAGATTCCTACTCAATCAGCCTATAAGATCGCTGAAAAAACTGTTCGGGAACTCCTTAATGCAAAACTAGAAAAGGAGAAAAAGTATCCCGGCAAAATCGCTGTCGTATTATGGGCGGGTGAGACCATCAGGAATGAAGGGGTCAACGAAAGTATTATCCTTAATCTAATCGGAATGATGCCGGAATGGGATGCAAACAGGCGTGTCACCGGTGTCAAGCTTATTCCCGGAGAGATTTTGAAGAGGCCGCGGATTGATGTCATGATAACTTCTTCTGGTGCGTACCGCGACCAGTTCGGGAATATTCTGAAGATGCTTGACAAGGCTGCGAAAACCGCATCGAAGCAGACAGACATAGAGAACTTTCTCCGCCAGAATGCAGATAAGGCAGAGGCAAGCCTCGTGGCGGAAGGATATTCTGTCGAAGAGGCTTCCGCAATAGCCGCAAACAGGGTGTTTACCCCTGCGCCGTCATCATACGGAGTCGGAATCAAGAGACTTGCCGGAGCTTCTGGAATCTGGGAGAAAGATGATGAACTGCTGAAAGTCTATCTTTCTAACATGAACCATACGCTTGGTGAAGACGGGAACTATGTGAAGGCGGAAAAATCAATTGAGGTTAATTTGATGTCGGTTGACACGGTCATGCACTCACGTTCATCGAACCTATACGGGGTTACCGACATTGATGACATGTTCCAGTATCTGGGCGGCCTTTCCATGGCGGCAAGAAAATTATCAGGCAAAACGCCAGATTCGTATATCAGCAACCAGAGGAAAGCCGGATCTGCAAAATGGGAGAAGATTGATGACTTTATCTCCATGGAGCTCAGGAGCAGGATGTTCAATCCGCGCTGGATCGAAGCGATGAAGAAGGAGAATTATTCCGGCGCAGGGACGATTTCCAGGAATACCGACAACTTATGGGGATGGCAGACCGTAACCCCTGAAAATATAAGCGATGCGCAATGGAACACTCTTTTCGATGTCTATGTCAAGGACAAATACCAGCTCGGGCTCAAGGAGTTTTTCGGTAATGAAAATCCATGGGCATATCAGTCGATGACCGCGAGAATGCTTGAGGCGGTAAGAAAAAATTACTGGAATGCCGATATCTCAATACAGAAATCTCTGGGCGTGGAATACGCAATGAGTGTGATTTCAAAAGGAGTCGCCTGCTGCGACCACACCTGCAATAATCCACTCCTGCATCAGATGGTGGTGAATATAATCTCAATGCCAGGCGTCATGTCGCCGGACCTTGTCATGAAATTCAAAATCGCCGTTGAACAGGCGGGAGGGAAGGACTTGGGGCAGCAGGTTTCAGACAGGAAAAACCTTCAGGCAAGAATCGCAGCCTCACTTGAAACCAGAAAGAAGCCTGATGACAGCAAAAAAGATGAAGGCAGGAAAGAGTCGGAAAGCAAGAATGAATCCAAGGAGAAAGCAGACTCTAAACCAGTTAAGGGATTTAAGCTTGTTGAAAAAAGCAAGGCCGACGATACAACCGAACTGAGTTCATCCGGAATCCGATGGGTCGCCGTTGCCATGGTATTGGCTCTATTGCTGCTATTTGCCATGGGCTTTCAAAAGAATACAAAATGAAGGAGCTTGCCAATGGCGCAGGAGGGTTAAGACATGGCTGCTAATCTCGGGAATTCCGGACAGAAGATATTGACGCTTGAACAGATGGGCGCTGAAAGGGAACGGCTGAAGGATGCCGGCCTCAAGCTTGTGTTCACCAATGGATGCTTCGACATCCTGCATGTCGGACATGCAGATTACCTTTCATTTGCCAGAAAACAGGGGGACGCTCTTCTCGTAGGGCTTAACTCCGATGCATCGGTCAGGAAAAATAAAGGACCTAAGCGCCCAATCAACAATGAGCACGAGCGAGGGCTGATGCTGGGTGCGCTTGAAGTTGTTGATTACGTGCTTGTATTTGACGAGAAAGAGCCCTCTTCAATTGTCGAGAAGCTTCTTCCAGACGTACTGGTGAAAGGTGAGGACTGGGCACATTATGTAAGTGGACGCGAAGCAGTTGAAC
>CAZDNQ010000818.1:0-2387 GCA_964506605.1 uncultured Victivallis sp.
ACTTGTCTTCATCTCTTCTTCTTCACGATCACTTCAAAAAACAGATTGTCAAGGGCCTCCTTCATCTCCTCAAAGCAGTCCCCGTAGACTTTTTCCGACCCCCCGAAAGGGTCTGAAATGTTGCCATTCTTTTTCGCAAATTCAAGCAGGTTCCTGGTTTTTTTCAGCGCTGAAGGCTGCATCGAACCTATATGCATGCGGTGCGAATCGGTCATTGTCACGATCAGATCAGCCTCCGATATCATGTCCATGGTGAGCATCCTGCTCCGGTGTGCGGACATGTCGATCCCGTGCTCCTTCATTACAGCCGCCGTCTGGAGCGAAGCCGCATCGCCGCATCCGCCGAACGTCCCCGCCGAAGAGACGACCACGTCCTTACTGCCGGCCTTCTCGCAGAGGCTCCTGAAATACGCCTCCGCCATCGGACTCGGGCATGTGTTGCCCGTACAGACGAACAGTATTTTCATATCATGCCCTCATATCGCCTGCCAATAGCCTCCAGCCGTCAGCAGGCAATTTTCCAGTTTCCAGTTTCCAAGTTTCAAGTTTCAAGTTTCAAGTCACAAGTCACAAGTCACTTTTGAATCTCTATGTTCAGCTTCGTGATCTTGTAATGCATGATCCTCTGGGTCGTCTTCAGTGCGCGCGCCGCGGCCGCTACGTTCCAGCGGTTGTTCTTGAGCGCGTCGACGATCAGCTCCTTCTCGAACGAGGCGACCATCGTATCGAAAGACGCGCCCTCCTCCGGCACGATCGTGGTCCCGCTCTCCTGAGCTGTCTGCAACGACGGCGGAAGATCGTAGGCGTTGACGACGTCGTTGGTGGTCACCAGCACCGCCCTCTCGATGCAGTTCTCCAGCTCCCTCACGTTTCCGGGCCAGTGGTAAGCGACCATCATGTTGATCGCCGGCGTGGAAATCCTGCGTACGTTCTTGTTGTAGGTCTTGTTGTACTTCTCGAGGAAATGGTCGGCGAGGAGGATGATGTCAGACTTCCTCTCGCGGAGCGCCGGAAGGATTATCGGGAAGACGTTCAGGCGGTAGTAGAGGTCCTCCCTGAACTTGTTCTCGTGGATCGCGTCCTCCAGGTTCCGGCTTGTCGCGGCGATGATCCTGGCGCTGGACTCGACAAGCTCGTGTCCGCCGACCCTCTCGAACACGCGCTCCTGCAGGACGCGCAGCAGCTTCACCTGCACCGGCTGGCTGACGTCCCCTATCTCGTCGAGGAACAATGTGCCTCCGTTGGCGATCTCAAAGCGCCCCTTGCGCTGCTGGTGTGCGCCGGTGAAAGATCCCTTCTCATGCCCGAACAGCTCGCTCTCTATGAGGTTTTCCGGGAGCGCGGCGCAGTTCACGGCGACGAACGGTCCGCCCTTCCTCGGGCTTCCATAGTGGATGGCCCTGGCGACAAGCTCCTTGCCTGTCCCGGACTCACCGCGTATGAGGACGGTCGCAGGGCTGTCCGCGACCTGCCCGATCATTGCATACACCGCCTTCATGCTGCTGCAGTTGCCGATGATGTTGCTCGGATGGAACTGCACGCCCAACTCCTGGCGCAGGCGCTCATTCTCGCTGCGGAGCTGGTTCTGCTCCTCGATCTCATGCTTGAAGGTAGCAACCGCGTCCGCGAGGATGTTGGCAAGTATCTTTAGAAGCCCCAGGACCTTCTGGAGCTTGTCGTCCGAGGCCGCAGGATGATCAATGCCAAGCGTGCCTATCACTTCGCCGCTGTGCTTGATAGGGACGCACAGATATGCCGTCTTGGCGGCGCGCTTCGCCTTCGTCTTGCCGAGAAAGGACGGATCCTTTGAGATGTCGGGGATTATCACGGGCTTTCCGGTCGATGCGACCTTGCCGTTGACGCCCTCACCTATCTTGTACTGCCCGCGCTTCTTTTCCTCCTCCGTGAGACCGGTGGACGCCTCTATCACAAGGATGTTCCCGCGGCGGAGCGTAAACGCCCCGTGCTCGAAATTCATCTCGTGCTGCAGTATGTCCAAAACCTCCCGCAGCAACGATGAGACATTGCGCTGGTGCACCAGCGCATGGCTTATCCTGTCGAGGATATTCAATTCAATGTTTTCATTCTGTGTGCTCATGTCCAACCCCTTGATGAAAGTGACAATTTTGTCCGCGCAAGACGGATAATACCAAATTTGTAAGTTAACATGGGAAGACGATTTTGCATCACCTGCAATAAATTTTTCCGGACGGAAATTTTTATGGGGTGGAATTTCCGCTCCGATTCGCCGTTTCGCCGGTGCTCCGGCTCGGTTCCTCTACAGGCTGTCCAGCCCGGAAAGTATCTCGTTCACCAGAGGGTCGAGGCGCTTGCGCTCCTCGGGGGTGAATTCGGTATAGTAGAAGTCGATGGATTTCTTCATGCGC
>CAZDNQ010000819.1:0-2381 GCA_964506605.1 uncultured Victivallis sp.
CGCCTGATGCCCCGGCCTACATAGTCGGGAAGGACGGATTCTATCTTAAAAAGAGGACTCCGCTATATGAGTGCACGGTAAAGGTGCCGGAACTGCCGGACTATCCTGAGGTTGGGGAATCCGTTCAGTGGACTGCATCGAAGCTTCCATGGTCTCTCATTGAGAGCACATTGGATTTCTTCCGTGCGGTCTATATGAAGTACCAGGGCGAGGCCATCGTGCTGGTCACGCATGATAACGGGACCTGGGACATAAGCGTGCCCAGGCAGACCGTGGAACCGGCGCATCTCAAATACAGGCGCGTGGACAAGGTCACGCCTGTAGGGACGATACACTCGCACTGCAACATGGGCGCGTTCTTCTCGGGAACAGATGACAGCGACGTCGTCAACTTCGACGGGCTCCACATCGTCCTAGGCAGGATAAGCCTGCCGTTCCCGGAGATCGCAAGCGCGGTCTACATCAATGGAAGGATGTTCGAGTGCAGGCCCGAGGACATAATCGCTGACATGCCTGGACATTCCGAGAGCAAGGACAAGAAGCATCCCTGGATGAAGCATGTCAGGGCGGCACATAAAAGGTTTCCTTTCAACGAAAGGGACATGATGCCGGATTTACCAGGAGGGCGTGACGACATCCTTAACAGGCGTTCCTGGGAGGATGAGGACATCGAAAGCGCCGTCTGCCAGCACTGCTACGGGAGGATCCCGGAATCCATGCTGGATGTGATCGATCCGGTCTGCATCCACTGCGGTGAGAAGGTCGACAGGGACGAGGCATACGAACTGGCGCAGAACGAGGAGTTCTGAACATGCACAGGATGAACTACAAGGACTTCTGCAAATTTCCGGACTTCCTGCTGAAGGAAATCGAGGACATGGCAATAACACGGGAGCGTGCGGTTAGGTACATGAACAGCGGGGCGCACAGGTGCTTCGAGCACCGGCATGCGGCACACCAGGTATGGAACCATATGTCCGCCGGAAAGCAGGTGGTTTTGCTGGAGCATTTTATAGTGGAGCATGAGAAATCTGCAGATGTCCTCAAGGCTCTGCGTGAAAAGTTGGAAAGAAACATCAAAGCGGGAAAGGAGTAAAAATGTCGAAGCTGATAATAATAGGGCTGGGGGGAATCGGAGGCGCACTGGCTGAGCCGCTGGCGAGATACCTTGCGCACAAGGATGGGGAACACCAGCAGATCCTGCTGATTGACGGCGACAGGTACGAAATCAAAAACGCTGACAGGCAGCGCGTGTCATGCGACGATATAGGCCAGCACAAGGCGGATACCTGGGCGAAAAGATTGTCGAGGATGTTCCCCGCGATGGATATCAAGAGTGTCACTGACTACGTCACTCCCGCTAACATCGCAAGTATGATCCAGTCTGGCAACACCGTAATGCTTTGCGTGGACAACCATGCCACAAGGAACCTGGTGCAGGAGCACATGCTCAGACTCAGGGACGCTGTGCTGGTGTCGGGTGGCAACGACTACACTGACGGAAATGTTCAATGCTTCCTGAAGAAGAAAGGCCGTGTGCTGACGGCTCCTATCACGAAACATCATCCTGAAATAGCAGTGCCGGGTGATCGTAGGCCTGACGAGATCGGATGCGACGAGGAGATCCCGGAAAGTCCGCAGCTGATCTTCACTAACTTCATGGCGGCCGCACTGATGATGAACGCCTACCACAGGATCACCTGCGGTTCGGTACCGTCATACAGCGAGGTGTATTTCGACATCGGCATGAACATTGCAAGGACGGTTAAACGCGCGGCATGATACCGCTGAAGGGAGGTGGAACATGGCTGATAAATTGAAAAGACTCACGGCCAGGCGGAAACAGTCATATCTGCGACATGGCGGCAGGTGCCCTTTCTGCATGTCTGAAAGCATCACCGGCGAGTCCGTGGATATCGGCGGTGCGCAGGCATCGCAGGAAGTCAGCTGCCAGGAATGCGGTCGCAGTTGGTGCGATGTCTACAGGCTGGTGAACGTGGAGGAGATAGCATGAAGACAGTTACGCAATTGAAACTCGAAGGCGAGGAGGAACAGAAACTTTTCAACGAACTGGTGATCGGCAAGGAGAAAGAAATGGTGAAGAATCCGTTCTCAGGTGAAAGCGTGGAGCTGTGCCCGGAGGCGCTCGCGCTCTACGACCTGATAAAGGGCGCCGAGATGGTCGCTGACTATGAAAATGTCGAAACCGGCCTGGCGATATTCAGCAGGAACTGGCCTGATGCGTACATGGTCCTGCTGGACTGAGCGTATGGGAAATAAATAATGTGATTTCAACAAATCCTGTTTCCAATACGGAACCAGGAAGCAACCAAAAAGAAGGAGAAGAGTTTCTTGCAACTAATAAAACAAAAGCTGGTGTA